>JAPFCT010000056.1 GCA_026169575.1 Faecalimonas sp. | reverse complement strand
GCCCGGATCTCCTTTTTATTTTTCATGACGGAGCGGACGATCGCCTCGATCTGAAGTGCAGGATCCAGTTCGGATTCCTGCGCAAGAAATGTATCATCGAAATTGATATAGCACACGCCATCTTTTACAGATGTGCCAACCAGGCGGACTTCCGGATCCAGCACCGGCAAGAACTGTCTGGAGGCAGGTCCTTTCAGAAGCCGTTCCACAACCAGCTTTTCAATAGACACATTTGTATTGTAACGCACTCCCTCAAGATTTTCCTCTGCCAGAGCTGTTCCGTCCTCACTTCCAAAATAAAGCGTCAGATCTGTCTTTTCATAAGCATGCAGCGCAGACCCTGTATTTTTGATAAAATCTTCCGCCCGCATCTTGCCGATCACCCGGCCTGCTTCATCCATCAGCGGATTTCCTTCCACCTCAAATGCAACCGCATCGATCCCTTCGATCTGTACAAGCGACTGGACGACTGCCGCACGGCAGAGCACTTCCCGGACCGCATTCATCTCATAATATCCTCCTCCGAAATCAACGGTGGCCGTTCCATCTGCGATCGTCACATCCAGCACTTTGACTCTCTTTGCAATGACCGGCTTCATCTCCACATCTTCCGGAGGCCGGGAAAGCTTCTTTAACATTGCCTCTGCTGCTTTCTTTGGATCTTTCTCTTTTATTTTATACGGTTCTTCCTGGATCGCTGTCTCTTCACTGTTCATATAATAGATCCCGTCGCCGGAAACTTCTTTCTTTTCCTTCCCGCAGGCGGCGATCAAAAATACTGACAGTACAAACAGCGCTCCGATTCCGATTTTCCTTTTCAAACTTTCTGTCATCTTCTCTCTTTTTCTTTTCTGTCATCCCATCTGTTTGCCCACCGGGATTCTTATACAATATAGGTCAGCGGCACCCGCACAGTAAATGTGGTACCTTCTCCTTCTTTGCTGTGCACCTTGACGATTCCTCTGTGCATCAGGATCGCATTTCTCGCGATCGCAAGCCCAAGCCCGGTTCCTCCGATTTCCCTGGAATGGGATTTATCTACCCGGTAGAACCGTTCAAAAATATGCTCGACGGCCTCTTCCGGTATCCCGATCCCGGAATCTGCGACTTTAATATAAAAATATTTATAATCGGCATTCAGAGAGACATGCACCCATCCCTCCTCATGATTATACTTGATCGCATTTTCTACCAGGTTGGAGATCGCCAGCGTCAGCTTGACTTCATCGACCTCTGCGATCACCGGGCGGAAACTTTCAAATACAACTTCGATATTGTGCTGTGCCGCGATCGGACGAAGCCGTTTTAAGATCAGTTCCAGAAGGTCATTGATATTTTCCGACTTGATGTTTAAGTCCGCGGACGTCTTGTCCAGCTTGACAAGTGACAGCAGGTCATTGATGATCTTATTCTCCCGCTCGATCTCCGCCGCAATGTCTTCCATAAATTCCTGATACAGCTCCGCAGGGGCTCCTTCCTGCGCCAGAAGCGAATCTGCCAGCACTTTCATTGAAGTCAGCGGTGTCTTCAGCTCATGTGAGACGTTGGAGACAAATTCCTGCCGGGAATCATCAAGTACTTTCAGCCTTCCGAGCATCTTGTTAAATGCATCCGAGATCAGCATTGTCTCTGTATAGGCGTTCTCATGAAGATTGTCCGTATCATATCCTTCTGTCACCGCGCCGATCGCCTGCGTGATCCTCGCAAACGGCCGCACAAGCAGCGCAGAGACGAAAAAGGAAATCGTGATGATCACGACCCCGACGGCAAGTTCTACTGCCACCGCCTTCGAGCGCAGCACCTCTACGCTGTCAACGATCGTATCTGTGGAAACACTCACAAGCATTATCCCCTCCAGTTTCCCGGTATTTGGATTTTCGATTGCCTGCGTCACTTCAATATAGTGATTCTTGGAATCATACTCACTTGTATTTTTTCCTTTGTAGCATGTGATCACAGACTCGGAAACAACCGTCCTGCCCTCTTCCATCTCATAAGTATCTTTGATCACCCGGAACTCATCGTCGATCAGAAGGATCCTTCCACTGTAAATATCAGCCAGCTGTGACAGTTCTGCATCCAGCGACTCTGACGGCACACCGTTTAGATACCCTGATTTCCCGAGCCGGCCACCCAGCATCGTGCTTTGATTCTGAATCTCCGCCGTCCGCATAGAAACTGCCCGCTTTTCATAATTGCCAATGATCCCCCTGCCGACGATCATGCATGGAATGATCCCGATCACTGCGAGGAGCAGCATGATCCGGAAACGCAGACTTTTGAAAAATCTGCCGCGGAAATAAATCTTATCCCCTAAAATAGTAACCAACTCCCCACTTTGTATGTACATACTTCGGATCGCTTGGATGATCTTCGATCTTTTCCCGCAGGCGCCGGATATGGACGTCGACAGTCCGCGCATCACCCGGATAATCATATCCCCAGACAAGATTCAGAAGCTTCTCCCTGCTGTATACCTTATTCTGGTTCAGCGCAAGCAGTTCCAGCATATCAAATTCTTTTGCTGTCAGATTTACTTCCCGCTCCCCGATAAAGACACGGCGGCTCTCGCAGTATAACTTCATCTCTCCTTTTACGATCAGATTCTTCTGTTCCTCCGGGCGGTCTTTTTTCGTCCTCCGGATGATCGCCTTGATCCGCGCCTTCACTTCCAGAATATTAAACGGTTTTGTGACATAATCATCCGCACCATACTCCAGACCCATGATCTTATCGATATCGTCCCCTTTTGCCGTCAGCATAATGATCGGTACATCCGAAAATTCCCGGATCTGCTGACAGACTTCAAATCCGGTCAGCTTTGGCAGCATGACATCCAGAAGGATCAGATCAAATTCGCCGCTTTTTGCAAGCGCCAGCGCTTCTTCTCCGTCATACGCCGCTGTGACCTCCATTCCATCCTGCTCCAGACTGAACCGGATCCCTTTTACAATTAATTTTTCATCATCGACAACCAATATTTTATTTCCCATAAACTCTCCCTTACCAGAGCATCAGACTGCGATCAGTTCTTTTATTTTCTCAAATACACCGTCCTTGATTCCTTCGATCTCTTTGATCTGTTCAATGGACTGAAAGCCTCCTGCAGATTCCCGGTAAGAAAGGATGCTGTCTGCTTTTGCCTCGCCGATCCCCGGAAGCGTCATCAGTTCTTCTTTTGTCGCCGTGTTCAGATTGACCTTTCCTCCGGATGCCCCGCTGCTTTCTGCTGCCGCGCCCGGAAGGTCCGGCTGCTCCTTTTCTGCAATCCCGGAGGCAACCTCCTCTTTTGTCGGAACCTTGATCTGCACTCCGTCCAAAAGGACCTCCGCCTGATTCAGAGAATCCGGATCCGCAGTCTCCGCCATGCCTCCCGCGCGCTCCAGCGCTTCAAAAAGGCGCGATCCCTCCGGCAGTTCATAGACGCCAGGCTGACGGACTGCACCCGATACATACACCCAGATTGTACCCGGCTGCTCCTTTTCCTTCTGCCCTGACTCTGCAGTCTGTTTCTCCGACTGCGGCTTATCGCTTCTGTCCTCTTCCACATACACTTCTTCCATCTGCTGCATTTCCTGACGGGATTCTTTTCCGCATCCGGAAAGACAGAGTAAAACTGCAAAAAGCCCTGCATTCCATCGGAAAATCCTGCTGTGCTTTCGATTGTATTCATTGCTCTTTTCGTTTTTCTTTTTCTTATACATATTTTCTCCTTTATAGATATACTCTATAAATCCCCTCATATGCAAAGACATATATATTGTATCGAATTTGCTTCGGAATTACAACCAGTACTTTACTTCCACTGAAAAATCGCAACCCCGATCAGAGCAAGAACCATACCGCCCACCTTTCTCCATTCCAGCGGCGCTTTCTCTACCCCGAACAGCCCCAGCACTTCGATGACATAAGCCACGATCAGCTGTGCGATCACGATCAGAAGCGCTGCCTTTGCAGGTCCCAGCTGCTCCATGCTCTTGATCACAGTCCAGGTGATCCCCGCTCCGATCGCACCGCCTAGCAGCATATATTTCGGTTCCACCTTTCCAAGCGTCATCACGCTGTCTCTTCCTGCGGTCAGCCAGGCTGCCAGACACACTACAAAGGCAGAAAACTGTACCCAGCCGTTTGACACCCACATTCCCGTCGTCTTTGTCACCTGCGTGTTAAACACTCCCTGGACGCTCATCAGCGCCCCGGAGAGCAATGCAATAAAAAATCCAGTCATCGGACTCCCTCCCTGAATCGTCTGTCACCTTTCTCTATGACATCCGTTTCTTTTCAGTGTATCCAATGACCGGAGTTTTATTCCGGAATCCGGCTGCTTTTCTTTTGTCCAACAGCGTCTGTCAGTCTCTGCACCCGGATCCCGTCTGTCTTTTACGATACTTTATACCACGTTTCTATTGCCGCAAAGGCTCTCTCTAACTTTTCTTCCATCTCGTCGATCTCTTTTTCCGTGATGACCAGCGGAGGAAGAAGTCTCACAACATGCGCACCTGCAGTCAGAAGCAGCAGTCCCTCTTTCTGTGCCTCCTCCACGACTTTTCCTGCCGGACAGACAGTCACAAGTCCCTGCATGAATCCTTTCCCCCGTCTCGCTGTCAGCAGACTCTGACGCCGGATCAGTCCGTCTAATTTTTCTTCCAGATACGGGGTCAGCTTCTGTACATGCTCCGGCAGCTTCTCTTCCCGGAACAGATCAATCACCGTGCTGACAGCCTGCCAGGCAAGCGGATTGCCGCCGTAAGTAGTCCCATGATCGCCCGGCTTCAGAGAATCTTCTGCGGTCTCTTTTGTCATCGCAAATGCTCCGACCGGGATCCCGTTTCCAATCGCCTTTGCCATCACAAGGATATCCGGCCGCACACCATAGCCCTGCCAGGCAAACATCGTTCCGGTCCTTCCCATCCCGCACTGGATCTCATCAAAGATTAGAAGGATCCCTCTCTCATCGCAGAGTTTCCGCAGTCCCTGAAGAAAGGTCTGTTCTGCCACAAACACACCGCCCTCCCCCTGCACAGGCTCTAAAAGGACAGCGCAGGTTCTGTCTGTCATCTGTGCTTTTACACTCTCCAGATCGTTGAATTTCGCAAATCTCACACCGCCCACAAGCGGTTCAAACGGTTCCCGGTAACTCTCATTTCCAGTCACCGAGAGCGCCCCCATGCTCCGTCCGTGAAAGGAATGCTCCATCGAGATGATCTCAAAGCGGCCGGTTCCTTTTGTCTTTGCGTACTTTCTCGCCGCCTTAAAAGCGCCTTCGATCGCCTCAGTTCCGCTGTTTGTAAAAAAGATGCGGTCCATCCCCGAGACATCCTTTAATTTTTCCGCCGCCTGTGCAAGCGGCTCATGATAATATAGATTGGATGTATGGATCAGCCGGTCTATCTGCCCTTTGAGCGCCGACTGAAATTTCTCATTTCCATATCCAAGTGAACTGACGCCGATCCCGGATCCAAAATCCAGATAGGACTTCCCTTCTGTATCATACAGATAAGCGCCCTCCCCCTTTTCGAGCACAAGTTCATACCGGTTATATGTATGAAGAATCGCATTTTCTGTCTTACTGATCGTCTGATCCATGATCACATCTGCCCCCTTCTTCCTCAAAAATCGCAGTTCCGATCCCCTTATTGGTAAAAATCTCAAGCAGCAGGCAGTGCGGGATCCTTCCATCTAAAATATGTACTCGCGACACGCCCGCCTGGATCGCCTCCATGCAGCTGTGCAGTTTCGGGAGCATCCCCCCGGTGATCATACCGTCTTCGATCAGCTTCTCCCCTTCCCGAACCGTTAATTCTGAGATCAGTGTAGAAGCATCTGACGGATCTGTGCAGATTCCCTCCACATCAGATAAAAATGCCAGTTTCTCCGCATGCACTGCCTGCGCGATCGCACACGCCGCATCATCTGCATTGATATTGTACGTCTGGTAATCCTCACCCAGACCGATCGGACAGATGACCGGAAGAAAATCCTTCTCCAGAAGATCTAAAAGCACATCCGCTTCCACCGACTTGACATCCCCCACAAAGCCAATGTCTTTTCCGTCGGAAAATTTCTTCTCCACCCGAAGCAGTCCCCCGTCTTTTCCACTCAGCCCGATGGCACGCACCCCCAGCGATTCCACAAGCTGGACAAGACCTTTATTGACTTTCCCAAGTACCATCTCGGCAACTTCCATCGTCTCTTCATCTGTCACACGGAGTCCGTTGACAAATGTCGGCTGTTTTCCGGTCTTTTCCATCCAGCGGCTAATCTCCTTTCCTCCGCCGTGGACGATGATCGGCTTAAATCCGACCAGTTTCAAAAGCGTCACATCCTCTATGACACTCCGCTTCAGCGCCTCATCGATCATCGCGCTGCCCCCGTATTTGACAACGATGATCTTCCGGTTAAACCGCTGGATATAGGGAAGCGCCTCGATCAGTACTTCCGCCTTTTTCAAAAATTCCTGCATCTGCTGACTCATCTTCTCTGTATCTCCCTTCCGTTTTCCTCTTCTAGCTCCGGTAATCTGCATTGATCTCAATATAGCCATGGGTCAGGTCACATCCCCACGCCGTCGCCTCCGCATCCCCCAGCTTGAGATCTGCAAGGATCTTTACCGCTGGTTCTGACAAAATCTCGGTCGCCTGTGCCTCACTGTACGGAAGCGCCGCGCCGTCTGAAAGAATCTGGATCGTTCCTTTTTCGCTTTCCAAAAACAGATCGATCTGCTCCGGGTCAAACGAAACGCCTGCATATCCCATGGCGCAGAGAATCCTTCCCCAGTTTGCGTCATGCCCTGCCACCGCCGTCTTCGTCAGGTTGGAACAGACTATGGATTTACTGATCTTCTTTGCCTGCTCTCTGTCAGATGCACCCACAACCTGCACTTCCAGAAGCGCCGTGGCTCCTTCGCCGTCTCCCGCGATCGCTTTTGCAAGCTGCTCATTGACAAAATGTACCGCTGCCGCAAACGCTTCATATTCCTCTGTCTCCTGGCAGATTGGGCTGTTCTTTGCCAGGCCGTTTGCCAGAAACAAAACCGTGTCATTTGTGGAGGTATCTCCATCCACAGAGATCATATTGTAAGTATCCTCCACATCCTCCCGTAATACTTTCTGTAGTGTTTCTTTTGTGATCACCGCATCTGTCACGAGAAATGAAAGCATGGTGCACATGTTTGGATGGATCATGCCGGAGCCTTTTGCCATCGCACCGATCGTCACTGTTTTTCCGCCGATCTCCACCTGCACAGCTGCTTCTTTTTTCTGTGTATCCGTTGTCAGGATCGCCTGCGCCGCCGCGCTTCCGCAGACTTCCCCGCTTCCTTTTGCCGCGGCAAGCATCTGGATCCCGGCTTTGATCTTCTCCATTGGAGGCTGTTTTCCGATCACCCCGGTCGATCCTACCAACACTTCCTCCTTCTGGATTCCGAAAATCTCTGCTGCCGTCTGCGCCGTCTCCTCACAATACTGCATTCCTTCTGCTCCGGTGCACGCATTTGCGATGCCTGAATTGACGATCACAGCATGTACCGGATTTCCTTCCGCTACGATCTTCTGGTCCCATTTTACCGGCGCAGCTTTCACCACATTGGTCGTAAATGTCCCTGCTGCCACGCACGGGGCACTGCTGTAGATCAGCGCCATATCTGTGCGCCCCTCATATTTGATCTGCGCTTCTGCCGCTGCCGCCTCAAATCCCTGAACTGCTGTAATTCCACCTTTGATCTGTTCCATCTTCTCTTCCCTTCCTCTCTTCTGTCTAAGATCCCATCTGTATCATTGCTGATCACCGGTTAAATACCGTCTTATTTTCTTCATTCAGTAAAAGATCATAATAATTTACATCGTTTCGCTTCTTCCATCCAATCTGTTCCCAGAACTGATTGCCGACCATGTTATCTGTAAATGCGATCAGGCACACCTGACTGATCTCCTCTTTTCGCAGCGCATCCATCGCCATCTGCACCATCTGTGTGCCGATGCCCTTCATCCGGTGTGTTTCCGCCACGCATGCGTGATAGAGACAGCCTCTTCTTCCGTCGTGTCCGCACAGAATACTTCCGACGATCTTCCCTTCCTCCTCCGCCACAATACTGGTCGTTGGATTTCTCTTCAGGAACCGCTCCAGCCCTTCCCTGGAGTCATCTATACTCCGTATTCCAAATCCTTTGATCTGCTTCCAGAGCTGATAGACTCCTTCATAGTCATTTATCGTCATTGTGCGTATCATTTTTCTGTCTCTCCTTTGTGTCTCATTGTCATTTCCCTCCGTACCGGACCTTCTAAGGGAACATCGGAATTGCAGTCAGCCCTTCGGCCTCATCCAGTCCGAACATCAGATTCATATTCTGGACCGCCTGCCCAGCGGCGCCCTTCACAAGATTGTCCATCGCTCCCATGATCACGATCCGCCTCGTCCGCTCATCGATCTGAAATCCCACATCTACATAATTGCTTCCTTCCACCCATTTTGTCTGCGGACAGACACCGGACCTCAGAACACGGACAAATTTCTCCTTGCCGTAACAGCTGTCGTATGCCTCCCTCACATTCTGTTCTGTCACATGAGGCATAAGCGATGCGTATGCAGTGACCAGGATCCCTCTGTTCATCGGAACAAGGTGTGGTGTGAAATTGACGCACACCTTTTTCTCTGCCACAAGCGAGATCTGTTCTTCGATCTCAGGCGTATGGCGGTGTGTCGTCACACCGTACGCTTTCATATTCTCATTGACCTCACAGTACAGATTGTCGATCTTCTCTGTTCTGCCAGCGCCGGACGTCCCCGATTTTGCATCGATGATCAGCGTATCCGGATCGATCAGACCGTTTTTTATCAATGGTAGGATCGCCATCAGCGAACAGGTCGGATAACAGCCCGGATTGGCGATCAGCCTTGCGGATGCGATCTTTTCCCGGTTCCACTCACAAAGCCCATAGACCGCTCCTTTCAAAAGTTCCGGGCTCTTCTGCTCTATTTGATACCATTTCTCATACGTTTCCACCTCTTTGAGACGGAAATCTGCACTCAGATCGATGACCTTCGTCTTCTTCAGCACTGCTTCACTGACCGCACCGGCACAGAATCCCTGCGGCGTGGCGGTAAAGATCACATCGGTCTCCTCTGCAAGCGCCTCCATTTCCTTCTCCCCGCAGCTGCCGTCTATAATCTGGAACAGATTCTGATACACATTTGTATAAGGAACATCCTGATAATTCCGGGAGCCAAACCAGACGACTTTCGCTTCCTTATGTCCCGTCAGAAGTCTGATCAGCTCTCCTCCTGCATATCCAGTTGCACCAATTATCCCTGCTCGAATCATCTGTAACACCCTTTCTCTTCTATCGCTTTTTTGATTGCTTGATTTTGCATGATTATACATCCATTCTAAATATTATGCAATACTTTTCCTTGTATTTTATTTGATACAATTTTATTTTCCGCCGATGTTTCTCCCTTCTGTTTCTGTTTTCCATTTCTTTTTTCTTCTCACATTCGCCTGCCGGCAATGGATCTTATTTTACTTTTCTCAGTCTGATCAGAGATAAATCTCTCTTTATTATAAGTAATTTCCATATATTTTCTGATCTTTTCGTTTTCTCACTGCTGTTTTCTTCCCTTTCTTCTAATAAAAAACATATCTATTTTTCATCTGCGCACATTTGTTTCCGGCTCGCATTCTGTTTTTCTTTTTTTAATTTTTTCAAGTTTCCTATTGCATATTTATTCATTTTGTTGTATATTAATACCATCAGATTTCAAACGAACCATACAGAGGAGGATTTTAACATGAAAGAAAAAGTGATTTTAGCATATTCCGGCGGACTGGACACAACAGCCATCATTCCATGGCTCAAAGAAAATTTTGATTACGAAGTGATCTGCTGCTGCATCGACTGCGGGCAGGCAGAAGAGCTGGACGGACTGGAAGAACGCGCCAAATTGTCAGGAGCTTCCAAATTATATATTGAAAATATCATCGACGAGTTCTGTGATGACTATATTGTTCCTTGCGTGCAGGCAAATGCAGTCTATGAGAACAAATATCTGCTCGGCACTGCCATGGCACGCCCGGGAATTGCAAAAAAACTGGTAGAGATCGCAAGAAAAGAAAATGCTTCCGCCATCTGCCACGGTGCGACCGGAAAAGGAAACGACCAGATCCGTTTTGAGCTTGGCATCAAAGCACTTGCACCGGATCTGAAAATCATCGCTCCATGGAGAATGACAGATCTTTGGACATTAAATTCCCGTGAAGAAGAAATTGCATACTGTCATCAGCACGGGATCGACCTTCCATTTGACGCCAGCCAGAGCTACAGCCGCGACCGGAACTTATGGCACATCAGCCATGAAGGTCTGGAACTGGAAGATCCGGCGCAGGAACCAGACTATGAACATCTTCTCGTACTTGGCGTAACCCCGGAACACGCACCGGACGAAGGCGAGTACGTGACAATGACTTTTGAAAAAGGGGTTCCGGTCAGCCTGAACGGACAGCCGATGAAAGTTTCTGAGATCATCACAGAATTAAATACACTTGGCGGAAAACATGGGATCGGTATCATCGACATCGTTGAAAACCGTGTAGTCGGAATGAAATCGCGCGGCGTCTATGAAACTCCGGGAGGAACGATCCTGATGGAGGCACACCAGCAGCTGGAAGAATTAGTGCTTGACCGCGCAACCTATGAAGTGAAAAAAGAAATGGGAAATAAACTTTCCCAGATCGTATATGAAGGAAAATGGTTTACACCGCTCCGCGAAGCTGTGCAGGCATTTATCGAATCTACACAAGCGTATGTGACCGGCGAAGTAAAATTCAAGCTCTACAAAGGAAATATCATCAAAGCCGGAACAACCTCCCCATACTCTCTATACAG
>JAPFCT010000144.1 GCA_026169575.1 Faecalimonas sp. | reverse complement strand
GTTCCACAGACATCCTCGATGCCAGATCCTTTGCCCTTTCTTCTGCCGAAAGTCTCCAGTCTTCATACGGATATAGTTCTCCCTTTCCCGCAAGATCTTTAAAATACAATCCGTCTTTCTCAAGCAATCTCATCCCGGACTGTTCTGACCAGCAAAGCTTTGCCCCTCCCGGATTCTGAATACTCTTTATTGTTGTTTCATGATTACGCTTCCTATTCATTTCCTTTCGCCCTTTCAATATTTTCAAAGATCAATAGTGCCTACCCATAAGTTTACCGTTTTTCGTCAAATTTGCAATGCTTTTTCTAACACAGCTTTTTCCTTTTGTGTATTTTATATATTTTTTATTGTATTTTCATTGATTTTATATAAATTTTACTACATTCCCTATATTCTCTTCTATTTCCATCTGATTTTCAATGATACAATAGAAGAAAATCGCCGCTCGCAAAGGAGGAGTATTATGGCAACAGCAAATGCAAAGTATTATGGAGAAAACGGAATCCACCGGGTTCCACTATGGCGTATCGCCGGGTTCGCCGCAAATAACCTGGCAACAAATATGTATCTGTTCCTGATGGGATACGTGGCATACTACCTGACGGGATTTGTAGGTGTCGCAGTTGTAACAGCATCCAGCTTTTCGATGGCAATGAGAGTCTGGGATGGTATCACTGACCCGTTCATCGGATATTTTGTGGATAAGACAAATGGAAAATTCGGGAAAAACCGTCCATTTATGATCATCGGTCAGGTGATCTTATGCGTGATGAGCTTTATTTTATTCCATGTCACGCATAAACTCCCGGACAACACAACGATCCGCTTTGGATTTTTCATTGTGATCTCTGCAATCTACTATATCGGATACACCTTCCAGTGCGTCGTCACAAAATCAGCGCAGACCTGCCTGACAAACGATCCGAAACAAAGACCGCTGTTCTCTATCTTTGACGGTGTTTACAATTCGTTACTGTGGACACTCATGGCAGTTGTGGCAGCAAAACTCAGTACCAAATATGGATCATTTTACAGTGTTGATCTGTTCCACGATCTGTGGCTGATCACAGCAGTTGGAAGTGCCATTGCAACAGCGATCGCAGTCATTTCCATTGCTCCGAAAGACCGCACCGAATTCTTCGGAACCGGAAAAGCGGAACGGATCCGTGCAAGAGATTACTGGGATATTTTAAGACATAACAGAGCGATCCAGATGCTTGTCGTGGCAGCTTCCACAGATAAACTCGCAGGAAATGCCCGCACAACAACTGTTCAGATCGTTATGTTCGGTATCGTTGCCGGCAATTTTGCGATCAGCGGAACTGTCATGGGATACATCACGATCCCTGCCATGATCCTGATGATGTTCGGTATCGGTACACTTGCCACCCGCTTAGGACAGCGAAAAGGAATGCTGATCGGAAGCATCGGAGGAATTATTATGAACGTCCTGCTTGCGCTTCTCTGGCTCTTTGGAGATGCGACAACCATGGTAAATGCAAAAGGTGGTCTCGCTTTTGGACTCTTTACGATTTTACATATCATCCTCTCAATCGCTGCCACCGGATTTACGGGACTCTCCGGAAATATCGTAATTCCTATGACAGCCGACTGTGCAGACTATGAAGTATACCGTTCCGGCCGTTATGTCCCGGGACTGATGGGAACACTGTTCAGCTTTGTCGATAAATTGATTTCCTCCCTCGCGCCGCTGATCGCCGGATTGCTGTTTGCGATGGTAGGATTTAAAGATACACTCCCGGATGTAAATACCCCTTACACCCCTTCTTTACATTATGTCGGAATATTCTTATGTTACGGAATTGTCATTCTTGGATTACTCTGCAACCTTGTCGCAATGAAATATTATCCGCTGACAAAGGAAAAAATGGAAGAAATCCAGTCAGAGATCGCAAAGATCAAAGCGCAGAACCTGCAGGCTGAAAATGCTTAAAAAAGAAAGGAAAAATGCACCAGGCAGAAGAATTAAACTCTGCCGGTGCATTTTTAGCTTATCTCAAGAATCTATATTTACCACCTTCTTCTTATCACTCAGAAACTCTAAAGCTTTGTAAAATCTCTATCACTTGTTTTTCTTCCTTCTCTGTGAATCCATCTTCTGGCGCTTCGGCAATCAAAGAAATTCCTCCGGAATAATTAAATCCATACTCCACACAGTACAGATTTCTCACTGCCTGGACTGGAAAGGAATTATTTTAAAGTAATTGTTGCACCACTACCAAAGAAACCTGCACCAGCTACTTCAATATCAAAAACATCCATACCTGCTGATGTCCGACCGATGCTGGTATTTGGTACGGGCGGAATCAGGTTACTGTAGATATTCAATGGAACCTCTGTGTTACTCATATCTAAAATATAGATATCAGCAGCACCTCCATAACCTTCTTTTGGTGAATCATAACTGAAATGATAAATTCTACTGAAAATCGTACCATAAATTCCACTTACAGAATTATCTTCCTCCGTCACACTCCAATACCC
>JAPFCT010000078.1 GCA_026169575.1 Faecalimonas sp. | reverse complement strand
GAGAACAGACCGGGGAAGAGGGATGCTTAAGTGTGCCTGGAAAATCAGGTGTAGTAACACGTCCGAATTATGTCAAAGTGCGTGCTTTGGATGAAGAGATGGAAGAAATCGTGCTGGAGGGAGAAGGACTTCTTGCGCGTGCGTTCTGCCATGAGATCGATCATCTGGACGGACATTTATATGTAGAAAAGGTTGAAGGCGAACTGGAAGATATGTATTACGAAGAAGACTAGGAGGAATTACGATGAGAATCATTTTTATGGGGACACCGGAATTCTCGGTAGGGACACTGGAAGCGCTGGCGGAGGCAGGACATGAGATCGTACTTGCAGTCACGCAGCCGGACAAACCGAAGGGAAGAGGAAAAGAGATGCAGTTTACACCGGTGAAGGAAGCAGCGAACCGGCTTGGGATCCCGGTTTATCAGCCGGTAAAAGTACGTAATGAGGAATGCGTGGAGGTGTTAAGATCGTATCAGGCGGATGTGATCGTTGTCATCGCATTTGGACAGATCCTTCCAAAGAGCATCCTGGAACTGACACCGTACGGCTGTATCAATGTGCATGCATCACTTCTTCCGAAATACCGTGGGGCGGCGCCGATCCAGTGGGCGGTCATCGATGGCGAGAACGTATCAGGAGTAACGACAATGCAGATGGATGAAGGACTGGATACCGGAGATATGATTCTGAAAAAGGAAATCGTTCTGGATGAAAAAGAGACCGGTGGAAGTCTTCATGACAAGCTGGCAGAGGCAGGGGCAGAACTTTGCGTGGAGACGTTGAAAAGGCTGGAGGAAGGAACGGCTCCATTTGAGAAGCAGGGCGAGACGCCGACAGCGTATGCCAAAATGCTGACAAAGCAGATGGGAGAGATCGACTGGACCCAGCCGGCAGAAAATATCGAACGGCTGATCCGTGGGTTAAGTCCATGGCCAAGCGCCTACACACACTGGAATCAGAAAGTGATGAAGATCTGGCTTGCAGAGGCAGAACCGTGCAGAGAAGAGATCCAAAATGAGGGAGATATGGCAAAAGTGCTAAAACCTGGAATGATCACAGAAGTAGGAAAAGACAGATTCTCGGTACAGACCGGACAAGGGGTGCTGACAGTTCTGGAATTACAGATCCCGGGCAAAAAGCGGATGGATGCAGGAGCCTTTTTAAGAGGCTGCCAGATAAAAGAAGGAGAAATGTTGGGAGCATAAAGATTCTCTTAAAAAACTATAAAATAGAGTATTTCTAAAAGAAATTCGTATATAATGATGTTAACAGCCGAAAAACGGCAGGTTACAGAAGAAAACTTTATGAAACAGGAGAGAGAAACATGTATAGAACATATTATCCAATGTATTTTGACCCGACCTATCTGCTTGTGATCGCGGGAGTGCTGCTCTGCATGCTTGCATCTGCGAGAGTGCGGACAACTTACGCAAAATATGAGCGGGTGAGAAATCATTCCGGGATGACAGGGAGAGATGCTGCAGAGCGCATTTTGAGAGGCGCAGGGATCTTTGATGTGCGGATTGAGCGCGTGAGCGGTCATCTGACAGATCACTATGATCCGAGGAATAAGGTGCTGAGGCTGTCGGACAGTACCTATAGTTCTGCCTCTGTTGCGGCTGTCGGTGTGGCAGCCCATGAGTGCGGACATGCGATCCAGCATGCGGTCGGATACGCGCCGTTAAATATCAGGGGGGCACTTGTGCCGGTGGCAAATTTTGGTTCTGCGATCGCGTGGCCGCTGATCGTTCTGGGACTTTTTATTTCCGGAAGTTCGTCAGGCCTTCTGATCCAGATCGGAATTCTGGCATTCTCATTGTCGGTTTTGTTTCAGATCGTCACATTGCCGGTAGAATTTAACGCATCAGGAAGAGCAATCCGGATTCTTGGGGAGAGTGGAATGCTTTATCCGGATGAGATCAGCGGGACGAAGAAAGTGCTCGGGGCAGCAGCGCTGACCTACGTTGCCAGTGCAGCATCGGCAATCCTGCAGCTGCTGCGTATCATATTGATCACAGGAGGAAGAGGAAATGGCGAAGATGACAGATGATAGGGAACTGATACTCGGCGTTCTCCTTGAGATTACAAGGGACGGGGTGTACAGCCATATCGCCATTCGGAATGTACTGGAAAAGTACCAGTATCTGGATAAAAAAGAGCGCGCCTTTATCACAAGAGTTGTGGAAGGAACGCTGGAACGTATGATTGAGATCGACTATATCATCAATCAGTTTTCCAAAGTAAAAGTAAATAAAATGAAGCCGGTGATCCGGACGAACCTTAGGAGCGCAGTCTATCAGATGAAATATATGGACGGCGTTCCTGATTCTGCTGTCTGCAATGAGGCAGTCAAGCTTGCAGAGAAAAAGGGATTTCGGAATCTGAAAGGATTCGTAAACGGAGTGCTGCGGACGATCGGAAGAAATCTTGACCAGATTCCATATCCGGACAGAGGGAAAAATCCGGTAAAGTGGCTTTCCATCCGGTATTCAGTGCCTGAGTGGATGATAACATTATGGCTTTCAGAATACGATGAGGACCGGGTAGAGCAGATGCTTCAGGGATTTCTGGAAGAACATCCGACTGTGATCCGGTGCAATCTGCATAAGCAGTCCGGGCAGGCGCTGACAGAGCGGCTTCGCGAAGAAGGCGTGCAGGTGGAAGAGCATCCTTATCTTTCCTATGCAAAGAAGATTTCCGGGTATGATTATCTTGGAGGGCTGGAAAGCTTCCGGGATGGTGCCTTCCAGGTGCAGGATATCAGTTCGATGCTTGTTGCAGAGATCGCAGATCCAAAGGAAGGTGACCAGGTGATCGATGTCTGTGCTGCGCCGGGCGGAAAAGCATTACATATCGCGGATCTGCTTGATGGAAGCGGGATGGTGACAGCAAGAGATCTTACCGAATATAAAGTGGGACTGATCGAGGAAAATATCAGCCGGACCGGGTTTAAAAATATCAGGGCACAGCAGAAAGATGCCACCGTTTTTGATCCGGATTCAGAGCGGACAGCAGACATTGTGATCGCAGATCTTCCGTGCTCCGGGCTTGGAGTGCTGGCGAAGAAGACCGATCTGAAATATAAGATGACAAAGGAAGGAACGGAAAGTCTTACAAAACTCCAACGACAAATACTTGGTATTGTGAAAGAATATGTCAAAGACGGCGGGGCGCTTGTGTACAGCACCTGCACGATCAATCCGGCGGAGAATCTGGAAAATGTCAGATGGTTTCTTGACACTTGTCCGGAATTTGAACCGGAGGATGTCACACCGTTTCTATGCGGGGAACTGCAGAAGGATGTCAAAGAAGGATGTCTTCAGCTTCTTCCGGGAATCCATGACAGTGACGGCTTTTTTATTGCAAAGTTCAGAAGGAAGAGAAAGTAAGAGGTAGGTATGAATCAGGAGAAAAAGGATATTGGGTCTTTCCCGTTTGAAGAATTAAAGGAAGAGATGACATTGATCGGAGAGAAAGCATTTCGTGCAAAACAGATTTATGAGTGGCTGCATGTAAAACTTGTGCGTTCTTTCGATGAGATGACAAATATTTCTAAAGCACTTCGGGAAAAGCTTGCGCGGGCGTATGAGATCCGGGAAGTAGAGATGTTAGATCGTCAGGTGTCTGCGATCGATGGCACGAATAAGTTTTTGTTCCGGTTAAGTGACGGGCATGTGGTGGAAAGTGTATTGATGAGATACAAACATGGAAACTCTGTCTGCATTTCATCCCAGGTAGGATGCAGGATGGGGTGCCGTTTCTGTGCTTCGACGATCGGAGGGCTGGAGCGGAATCTGACGCCATCGGAGATGCTTGGACAGATTTATCAGATTCAGAGGATTTCCGGAGAACGCGTGGCAAATGTAGTCGTGATGGGAACCGGAGAACCGTTAGATAACTATGACAATCTGCTGAAATTTATCCGGATGCTTACCGACGAACATGGACTGCATATCAGTCAGAGAAACCTGACGGTTTCTACATGCGGGATCGTTCCGAAAATGCTGGAACTGGCAGAGGAACACCTGCAGATCACGCTGGCGCTGTCTCTTCACGGTTCTACGCAGGAAAAGAGAAAGAAACTGATGCCGGTGGCAAATAAATATGAGCTTTCCGAGGTGCTGGAAGCATGTGATATTTATTTTGAGAAGACGGGAAGACGGATGACTTTTGAGTACAGCCTTGTGCATGGAGTCAACGATACAGAGGAAGATGCAAGAGAACTGATCACACTCCTTTCCCATAAAAACTGCCATATCAACCTGATCCCGGTCAACCCGATCAAGGAGCGGGATTTTGAACGGCCAACGCGGGAGGCAGCGGAGAAATTTAAAAATAAACTTGAAAAAAGCGGAATAAATGTTACTATAAGAAGAGAAATGGGTTCTGACATCGATGGAGCCTGTGGACAACTAAGAAAGCGTTATGTTGAAACAAATGGAAGTAAAGGAGAACATCATGAAAACATTTTCTAAGACAGACGTGGGGAGAAAAAGGGAGACGAACCAGGATTATGTCTATGCCAGAACAAAACCGGTCGGAAAGCTTCCAAATTTATTTGCAGTAGCAGACGGTATGGGGGGACATAATGCAGGCGATCTTGCATCCAAGTGTACGGTCGAGATACTGGAGCGTGAGATCGAGGAGAGTACGGAGACAAACATCCGGGATATTATCCGGCAGGCAATATATAAAGCAAATGAGAAGATCATCGAGATGGCAGAGCGGGACAGCAAGCTGGAAGGTATGGGGACCACTCTTGTTGCTGCAACGATCGTACATAATATGATTTATTTTGCAAATGTAGGAGACAGCCGTCTGTATCTGATCAATCACACGATCACGCAGCTGACCAAAGACCATTCGCTTGTGGAAGAGATGGTGCGTCTCGGAGGGATCAAGCCGGAGGAGGCAAGGAATCATCCGGATAAGAATATCATCACGCGCGCGATCGGTGCAAAAGAAGGTGTAGAGCCGGATTTCTTTGAGCATAGTCTGAAAAAGGGGGACATCATTCTGATGTGTTCAGACGGACTCAGCAATATGGTGGAGGACGAAGAGATATTCCAGATCGTAAAGAGTGGAAGAGATGTTGTGGAGATCACGGAAGATCTGATCGAAGCAGCAAATGAAAATGGCGGAAAAGACAATATAGGGGTTGTTGTGATCGAGCCATTGGCAGATGAGGTGAGTATATGTTAAATGAAGGAACCATGTTAAGTGGCAGATATGAGATCCTCGGCAAGATTGGCGCCGGAGGAATGGCGGATGTTTATAAAGGGAAAGACCATAAACTGAACCGCTTCATTGCGATAAAAGTATTGAAGAGAGAATTTCATGAGGATGAGTCATTTATCCAGAAATTTACAAGTGAAGCACAGGCGGCAGGAGGACTTATGCATCCGAATGTCGTAAATGTGTATGATGTGGGAGAAGACCAGGGCGCAAATTATATGGTCATGGAACTTGTGGAAGGGATCACGCTGAAGCAGTATATTCAGAAGAAGGGGAGACTTTCCGCAAAAGAAGCGATCAGCATCACGATCCAGATGGCAAATGGAATCCAGGCAGCCCACAATAAAAATATTATCCACAGAGATATCAAACCGCAGAATGTGATCATTTCCAAAGAAGGAAAGGTAAAAGTGACTGACTTTGGGATTGCAAAGGCGGCAAACTCAAATACGATGAGCTCTACGGTGCTGGGATCCGTGCATTATACATCGCCGGAACAGGCGAGAGGAGCTGCAAGTGATGCGAGAAGTGATATTTATTCTCTTGGGATCACGATGTATGAGATGGTGACGGGAAGGCTTCCGTTTGACGG
>JAPFCT010000201.1 GCA_026169575.1 Faecalimonas sp. | reverse complement strand
CCCGGAATCTCTTCTCCAGAAAGAAAAGGATCATGTAGAGGGGTTTGCACCGGAAGTTGCATGGGTGACACACGGTGGCCTTGAGCCGCTTCAGGAGAGACTTTGCGTGAGACCGACATCTGAGACATTGTTCTGTGATTTCTATGCAAAAGATATCCAGTCCCACAGAGATCTTCCGAAAGTCTACAACCAGTGGTGTTCGGTTGTACGCTGGGAGAAGACAACAAGACCATTCCTCCGCTCGAGAGAGTTCTTATGGCAGGAGGGACACACTGCACATGCGACAGCAGAAGAGGCAGAAGAAAGAACGATCATGATGTTAAATGTCTATGCGGATTTCTGTGAGGAGGTGCTCGCAATCCCGGTTGTAAAGGGAAGAAAGACAGATAAGGAGAAATTTGCGGGGGCAGAGGCTACTTACACGATTGAGTCTCTGATGCATGACGGAAAGGCGCTCCAGTCAGGAACAAGCCACAACTTCGGAGATGGATTTGCAAAGGCATTCGGCATTCAGTATACAGATAAAGAGAACAAATTACAGTATGTACACCAGACTTCCTGGGGAATGACGACACGTATGATCGGAGCTATCATCATGGTGCATGGAGATAACAGCGGTCTTGTACTTCCACCGAGAATCGCACCGGTCCAGGTGATGGTGATCCCGATCCAGCAGAAGAAAGACGGTGTGCTTGACAAAGCATATGAAGTGAAAGATCTGCTGAAAAAAGCAGGGCTGAGTGTCAAGGTAGACGACTCTGACAAGAGTCCGGGATGGAAATTCTCGGAGCAGGAGATGAGAGGAATCCCAGTCCGCATCGAATTAGGACCAAAAGATATTGAGGCAGGACATGCAGTGATCGTAAGAAGAGATACGAGAGAGAAGATCATCGTTCCATTTGAGGAGTTAGAGACGAAAGTTCCGGAAGTGCTTGAGACGATGCAGAAAGAGATGCTTGAGAGAGCAAGAGCACACAGAGACGCACACACCTATACAGCTTCCAGCATGGAAGAATTTAAGAAACTTGCAGATGAGAAGCCGGGATTTATCAAGGCAATGTGGTGTGGATGCCAGGAATGCGAGGATGCTCTGAAGGAAGAAGCGGGAGTGACATCACGCTGTATCCCATTTGAGCAGGAAGAGATTTCAGGTACTTGTGTACATTGCGGAAAACCTGCAAAACACATGGTTTACTGGGGAAAGGCATACTAATTTTTACGGTACTGGTGTGCGGCTTTTTGAAAATCAGGCCGCACACACAGACGTCAGGGGGATAGATCATGAAGATACAGCTGCCGGAAAAAGTAAATACGATCATACAGACACTGCAGGCACATGGCTATGAGGCGTATGCGGTAGGTGGATGCGTCAGAGATTCCCTGCTTGGAAGAGTGCCGGGCGACTGGGATATTACGACTTCGGCATCTCCGCAGGAGACAAAGGAACTGTTTGCGAGAACGGTGGACACCGGTATCCAGCATGGGACGGTGACAGTTCTTCTTGGAAAAGAAGGATTTGAGGTGACAACGTACCGGATCGATGGGAAATACGAGGACAGCAGACATCCGACGGAAGTGATCTTTACGCGAAATCTGAGAGAAGACCTGCTGCGCAGAGATTTTACGATCAATGCGATGGCATATAATGACACAGAAGGGATCGTCGATATTTTTGGCGGAATGGATGATCTGAAACGGAAGGTCATCCGCTGTGTCGGAAATGCCGAGGAACGGTTCGGAGAGGATGCGCTCCGCATTATGCGCGGAGTGCGTTTTGCCGCCCGGCTTGGATTTTCACTGGAAGAAGAAACAAAGGCGGCAATGGCAAAACTTGCCCCGACACTGGAGAAGATCAGTGCAGAACGGATCCAGACAGAGTTAGTCAAGCTTCTTGTGTCGGATTCTCCGGAATTGATCCGGGAGGCATATCATCTTGGGATTACTGCGGTGATCCTGCCGGAATTTGACGAGATGATGCGTACCGGCCAGGAGACGAAATATCATATGTACAATGTGGGAGAGCATACCGTTCAGGCAGTCTGCAATGTGCCGCCAGATAAGGTGCTGCGCCTTACGATGCTTCTCCACGATGTGGCAAAGCCGGAGATGAAGACGGTTGACGAAGACGGGACAGCTCATTTCAAGGGACATGACATCAGGGGAGAGCAGAGAGCAAAGGAGATCCTGCGCCGGCTAAAATTCGACAATGATACGATCCACAAAGTCACGAAACTTGTACGCTGGCATGATTACCGTATGCCCGCAGAAAAGAAAAGTGTGCGAAAGGCGATGAGCAGGATCACAACAGAACTGTTTCCGATGTATCTCCTTGTAAAGAGGGCGGATATTCTGGCGCACAGTATGTACCGCAGAGAGGAAGAACTCGAGAATCTTGACGGACTTCAGAAATGTTATGAGGAGATCATGGCAGACAATGAATGTGTCAGCTTAAAGCAGCTCGCGGTGACGGGAACAGATCTGATCAGGATCGGTATGAAACCGGGAAAACAGATCGGGGAAGTATTGAACGAGCTTCTGCGGATCGTACTGGAATATCCCGAGTTCAATAACAAAGATCATCTTCTCCGGTTTGTACAGAACCGATTTGATATAGAAAACTAATTTCCAAAATTTCAGAAAACTATCATACTTCTGTCCAAAGAATCATAGGTTAGAGAGAAAATCAAAGCTGCAGAAAGCAGCCGAGGGGAAAAATGATTACAGGGGGCAGTTATGAAAGATTTTGAAACAGATGTATTGGAACAGTATCATATAGAAGTAAAAGGCACCCGAAAAACAAGAGGTGCCATTTTATGCGATACAGACAGAGGCATGCTCTTGCTGAAAGAACTTACTTTCTCAGAGAAACGAGTGCCTCTTTTATATAAACTGTGTCACAGTCTGGAAGAGAAAGGGTACGGGCTTGTGGATACGGTCGTTCCAAATAAAGAAGGAAGTTATGTGACAGAGGCGCCGGACCAGACGAAATACATAGTAAAGCGCTGGTACGGAGGAAGAGAATGTGATGTCAGAAATGAAGGGGAACTTCGCAGTGCGTCTGCAAATCTCGCACATCTTCACAAGCTGATGTGCGGGGAACAGATCGTGGAGGAAGGAACAGCCGCAAGGGAGCATGATCTGAGAGAAGAATATCAGAGACATAACAGAGAGTTGCGGAAAGTTCGCACATTTATTCGGAAAAAGGTAGGAAAAGGCGAATTTGAACTACTGTATTTAAAAGAATTTGAGCGTCAGCATGCACTTGGCGAGGAGGTTGTCCGAAGGCTTGAGACGGATAGTTATGAAGACTTGCGGCAAAAAAGTCAGAGGGAACATGCAATGATCCATGGCGATTACAATTACCACAACGTGCTGATGACGTACCGGGGTGTGGCGACGACGAATTTTGAACATTTCCGGGAAGAAGTGCAGATGGCCGATTTCTATTATTTCCTGCGGAAGGTTATGGAGAAATGCCAGTGGGATGAACATATGGGAAATGTACTTCTGGAAGCGTATGACAAGGAGCGGACGATCAGCAGAGAAGAGCAGGATTATCTGGCAGTACGTCTTGCCTACCCGGAGAAATTCTGGAAGGTGGCGAATAGTTATTACCATTCGAATAAAGCATGGATACCGGAGAAAAGCATAGAGAAATTACAGATATCGATTGCACAGACAGAAAAGAAGAATCAGTTTTTGAAAGATTTATTTTCTTTCCATTTAGAATAACGTGTTGTATAATAGATGAAAAGTGAGATTAGGAGGTACCAGGATGGATTATCAGGAAAGATACAGAGAATGGCTGGAGAATGATTATTTTGACGCAGATACAAAAGCGGAACTCACAGCGATCAAAGAGGATGATAACGAGATCAAAGAACGTTTTTATAAAGATCTGGAATTTGGAACTGCCGGACTCCGCGGCGTGATCGGGGCAGGTACAAACCGGATGAATATTTATACAGTCAGAAAGGCAACGCAGGGGCTGGCAAACTATATTTTAAAAAATAAAGCAGAGGCAAGAGGAGTCGCGATCGCATATGATTCCAGACGGATGTCGCCGGAATTTGCAGATGAATCGGCGCTCTGCCTTGCTGCAAACGGGATCAAGGCATATGTATTTGAGTCGCTTCGCCCGACACCGGAGCTTTCTTTTGCAGTCAGAAAGTTAAACTGTATTGCAGGAATCAATATTACTGCAAGCCACAATCCACCGGAATATAACGGATATAAAGTATACTGGGAAGACGGCGCACAGATCACACCGCCGCATGATACCGGTATCATGGCAGAAGTAGTGGCAGTGACAGACTACGCTGCGGTTAAGACAATGGATCTTGAGGCTGCAAAGGAAGCCGGACTTTATGAAGTGATCGGGGAAGCAGTCGATGATGCCTACATGGAAGAACTGAAAAAGCAGGTGATCCACCAGGATGCGATCGATCAGATGAACAAGGATTTAAAGATCGTGTACAGCCCGCTCCACGGAACCGGAAATATCCCGGTAAGACGGATTTTAAAAGAGCTTGGATTTGAAAATGTCTATGTAGTAAAAGAGCAGGAGCTGCCGGATGGAAATTTCCCGACGGTATCTTATCCAAACCCGGAGGCCAAAGAAGCGTTTGAGCTTGGTTTGAAGCTTGCAGAAGAAGTCGATGCAGATCTTGTGCTTGCGACAGATCCGGACGCAGACCGTCTCGGTGTGTATGTAAAGGATACAAAGTCAGGATCGTACAAAGTTCTGACCGGAAATATGTCAGGATGTCTTCTTGCAGACTATGAGATCAGTCAGAGAAAGGCAGTAAAAGGGCTTCCGGAAGACGGATGTCTGATCAAATCTATCGTGACATCCAATATGGCAAAGGCGATCGCGGAAAGTTATGGCGTGAAACTGATCGATGTGCTGACCGGATTTAAGTTTATCGGACAGCAGATCCTGGAATTTGAAAAGACCGGAAAAGGAACTTATCTCTTTGGATTTGAAGAAAGTTACGGATGTCTGATCGGTACTTATGCAAGAGACAAAGATGCAGTTGTTGCGACGATGGCGCTTTGCGAGGCGGCAGCCTACTATAAGACGCTTGGAAAGACACTCTGGGATGCGATGATCGACATGTATGAAAAGTACGGTTATTACAAAGATGATATCCAGTCTATCACACTGAAAGGAATCGAAGGACTGGAGAAGATCCAGAATATCCTTGAGACACTCAGAAAGGAACCGCCAGCCAGAATCGGAGAGTATGAAGTGCAGAGAGCAAGAGACTACAAGGCAGGTACGATCACAGATCTGAAGACCGGTGAGACAAGCGGTACGGGACTTCCGTCATCAAATGTACTTTACTATGAACTGGAAAACGATGCATGGGTATGTGTACGTCCTTCCGGTACAGAGCCGAAAGTGAAATTCTACTATGGGATCAAGGGAACTTCCCTGGAGAATGCGGACGAGATTTCAGCAAAAATGGGAGCGTCTGTGCTGGAAATGATCGAAAAATTCCTTGACAAACAATAGGGAAACAGTTATAACTATAACAGTACAATAAGGGTAAAAGCCCGCAAATGCGGAGGTAACGGCCCTTCAACACGGATAGAATCTATATATTTGATATATTCTATGGCTAAATTAGAGGAGGAACATATTCATGAACAAAACAGAATTAATCGCAGCAGTTGCTGAAGCAGCAGAAGTATCTAAAAAAGACTCTGAGAAAGTATTAAAAGCTTTTGTAGACGTTGTAACAGAAGAACTCAAAAAAGGTGAGAAAGTACAGTTAGTAGGATTTGGTACTTTTGAAGTGACAGAGAGAGCAGCAAGAGAAGGAAGAAATCCTCATACAAAAGAGACAATGATGATCGCTGCATGCAAGGCTCCAAAATTCAAAGCAGGGAAAGCATTAAAAGATGCTGTAAATGCATAGTTCAGATAGACAATCAAATAAGCGATAGAAGAGAAGAACTGCTGCAGGATCTGCGGCAGTTCTTTGTTACAGTGGGAATCATTTTGGGGAGCGTTAAGAAAACAGGAGGAAGCAAATGAGATTAGATAAATTTTTAAAGGTATCCAGACTGATCAAGAGAAGAACGGTTGCCAACGAGGCATGTGATGCAGGCCGTGTTCTTGTAAACGGATCTGTGGCAAAGGCTTCTGTGAAAGTGAAGCCGGGGGATGTCATAGAGATCCAGTTCGGGACAAAGACAGTGAAAGTTGAAGTGCTTGCGATTCAGGATACGACAAAGAAAGAAGAAGCCAAAGATTTATTTAAGTATCTGTAAAGCATCATAAATGCGAACAACCTTTCATATAATTGAGAGAAAGAAGACGTACTGATCATAGAGAGAAAGGTTGTGGGCATGGTGGAAGAAAGACAGGTGCAAAAGCCGCATAAATTAGTTATCAATAACCGGAAGACAAGCGCAGTGACCGGTGTTCTGGATGTGCTTTCCTTTGATTTAAATGAGATCCTGCTTGAGACGGAGCAGGGAATGCTTATGGTGAAAGGAAAGGATCTTCATGTAAACCGGCTGAGTGTGGAAAAAGGGGAAGTAGATCTGGCGGGACATATTGACAGTATTGCCTACTCTGATATCAGTCAGAGCGCCACAAAGCAGGGAGAAAACTTCTTTTCCAAGTTATTTAAATAGGTGTGGGTATGTCTGGGATCGGTGAAGAAGTGAATGTTTTTATCCAGGCAGTCCTGACGGGATCTGTTGTGATGGGCATCTATGATATCATCCGGATTTTCAGAAGGATCCTGCCGCACAATCTGACGGCAGTGACACTGGAAGATCTGTTTTACTGGATCGGGATCAGCCTGTATCTGTCTGTGCAGATCTATCTTACAAGCGATGGAAGTATCCGGTGGTTCTTCGTGACCGGAACGCTTGTGGGGATCCTTTTATTTGCCGCAGCATTCTCGCAGCTTGGGAAAATCTATAAAAAAATCAAGAAAAGTATTGAAAAAAAGAGGGAAACCCATTAGAATGGCTTTAGAGTAGTCTGGAAATACACACATACAAAGGTGGGTAACAGTAGTGAAACATATCAAAGAAAAAAGTCGTACAAGACAGCAGCGGCAGAGAATGCGGGCTCACAGAAGAAGTATGGTACTGATCAGTTCAGTGATCATGCTGCTGATCGTACTTGTATCTGTCGGAGGAGTCTCATTACGGGCGAAGAATGAAGCATATAAGGAGCAGCAGGCAGAGCTCGAGGCTCAGATCAAAGAGGAGAAGGACAGAACAAAAGAAATCGAGAAATACAAGGATTATGTTGGCACAGATGCTTATGTAGAGGATGTGGCAAAAGAAAAGTTCGGACTTGTATATGAAGATGAGATCGTATTAAAACCAACAAAATAAAGAAATTACGAATGATAACTTTAGGAGATGAGAGAATTTCCTAAAGTTTTTTTATTCCATAGAAAAAGTTATTTCCGGAGGGAGAAGAGGAAAGAACGGACGGGGGGAGAATCAATATGGAGAAGGTCGGGATGGGACAGGCCGGCATCGCGGGGCCTTATGCAGTACAGATCGGAAAGCTGGCAGATTCGCTGGAACATTTGTCGAAAGTATGTTTGAAGCTGGAGCAGCCAAAGCAGGTATTTACGAAAGATGAACTGCAGGAGATGTTCTTTCAGGTGGAGGAAAGTGTCTGCACAAAATGTGACCATATGGAGCGGTGCTGGGGGGACGATTATGTACATACCTGCCAGCTGGGATATGAGATTCTTCATGCAGTTGAGGAGTATGGAAAAGAACTGAATATTGAGACGAAGCGCAAATTGCAGAAAAAGTGCGTGATGGCTCCAAAGTTTCAGAGCGCGCTGATCGAGGTGTTCCATGAGGCAAAACAAAATATGCTCTGGGCAAACCGGCTTGTGAAAAACAGAGAAGGCTGTGCGGTGCAGCTGGATCTGTTCGCGCAGATCATCAAAAGTACGGCAAAGGAATTTGAGGACAGCATTTTAATTGATGCGCGGATGGAAAAGAAGCTGCGAAAACGGCTTCAGAAGATCGGAGTGAAAGTGCTGGATCTGACATTTCTGCGCACAGAGAGAGGAAAACATGAGATCCACCTGAATGCAAAAGCGGTGCAGGAGATGGGAGTGGAGACCGAAGAGATGTTAAAGATCATCTCCAGGACATATGGAAAGCGATTTGTGTTTGAGGAGCAGTGCCGCAGGATGCTCGGAAAAGAATACGAGCCATATGTCTGTATGGAACCGTGCCAGTTTCATATCCTTCAGGGGGTGGCGAAGATCGGAAAAGGAAGGGATACGGTGTCGGGGGACAGTTTCCTGGAAGTGATGATGCCGGGAGGGAGAGCCGCTTCTGCGCTGTCAGATGGGATGGGCTCCGGAAGAAAGGCATTTCAGGAAAGTGCGATGGTGGCAGAGCTGCTGGAAGATCTTCTGACATCCGGATTTCCGGGAGAACTGGCGATCCAGATGATCAATACTGCGCTTGTGATGGGGCGGGAGGAGATTCATTTTTCCACAGTGGATATGAGTATTTTTGATCTGTATACGGGAGAATGTGAGTTTCTGAAAGTCGGGGCATCGACAACGTTTATCAAATACCGTGACCGGGTGGAGCGTTTGTCCTCCACCAGTCTTCCGATCGGTGTCCTGCACAATCTGGAGATCGATATGGTAAAGCGGACGCTGCGAAGCGGGGAGTTTGTTGTGATGATGACAGACGGAGTACTCGATGCGCTTCCGGTTGTCGAGCAGGAACTGTTGATGGAGACAATCATCGGTGGAATGCGGCTAGTCAATCCAAAAGAGATGGCGCAGTATATTTTAGACCAGGTGCTTATCTTTACCGGGGAGACGCCGAAAGATGACATGACAGTTCTTGTGGCGGGGATATGGAAAGGAAAGTAGAGCAGGATTTCTGACTGGATTCTTTCGGATAATCATAGTATCATAGAAGAGAGCCCTGAATATGGGAAAATGCAGCAAGAGAAAAGGGAAAAGAAAAATGGCCGGGAAAGAGCAGAAGAGAAAAAAGAGTCAATATAGAAAGAATGATGTCATCGCGAAGGTGCGTGCATATATACAGAAATACAAGATGTTTGAGCGGGGAGAAACAGTGATCACAGGCATATCAGGAGGAGCAGATTCGGTATGCCTTTTTTTCATTTTACGCGAACTGCAGAAAGAACTGGGGATCCGGCTGGCGGCGGTCCATGTCAATCATGGGATCCGGGGGGAGGATGCGCTGGAGGATCAGAAATTTGTCGAGAAACTCTGCCGGGAAGAAGGGGTTCCTCTGGAAATTGTAAGCTGTCAGCTGGAATTAATTGCGAGAAACCGGAAACAATCTATGGAGGAAGCCGGAAGAAATATCAGAAGAGAAGCGTTTGCTGAGGCAGCGCAGAAATACGGGGCATCAAAAATTGCGCTGGCGCATCATAAGAATGACAATGCCGAGACACTTTTCATGAACCTTATAAGAGGAGCCGGGCTGAATGGACTGGCAGGGATCAAACCGGTCATCGGAAGCTATGTTCGTCCGCTGCTCTGTCTGGAACGCAGGGAGATTGAAGGATTTCTGGAGGAGAACGGCATTTCTTATCAGACAGATCAGACCAATCTGACCGATGATTACACACGAAACAAGATCCGAAACCGGGTGATCCCTTATCTGGAGACGCAGATCAATCCAAGAGCAGCAGCGCACATGAGTGAGGCGGCAGAACAGTTGCAGAAGGTGCAGGAATTTCTGGCAAAAAAGGCAGAGACATTCAGGGAAGGATGTGTCAGCCGTCAGCCGGGAGGTATTTTGATCCAGGAAAAGCCGTTTCAGAGAGGGGAGCAGATCTTAAGGGAGATGGCAGTGCTCTCCTGCCTGGAAGAAGCGGCGGGGCAGGCAAAAGACTTGTCGGCAGTCCATGTCGCAGATGTGCTCGCACTTTTTGAGAAACAATGCGGGAGGCAGATCTCGCTTCCATATCATATGCGGGCAGTCCGCGGGTATGAGGGGGTACTGATCGAGAAGCGAAAGGAAGATGCGGGCTTCCGGAGAGACGGTGGTGCAAAGATGGACGATGGCATGAAGAGAGATGATGAAACGAGAGAAATTTTTCATGGGGAAACAGAGAGCGGAGAAACTTTATGTCAGATCCCGGGCACAGTTTATTACCGGACGCCGCAGGGAAAAGAAGCGGCAGTCACATGCCGGCTGGTGGATTTGCTGGAGAACCCCGGAAATCTGCAAAAAAGTCACACGAACTGTTTTGATTATGCTATAATTAAAAATGATTTGTGTGTGAGAACGAGAAGACCGGGCGATTACATTGTCATTGACCGTGCAGGAAGAAAGCAGAAGTTAAAATCTTACCTGATCAATGAGAAAATCCCTGCAAAAGAGCGGGATGAGATACTGCTGATCGCAGACGGAAGCCACATATTGTGGATCGTCGGACATCGCCTGAGCCTTTGCGGGAGACCAGACGAACATACAAAAAGAATTTTACAAATACAAATAGATGGAGGAGAAAGCCATGGCAGAGACAATTAAGGTATTAGTTTCAGAAGAAGAAGTAGAAAAGAGAATCAGAGAATTAGGAGAGAAGATCAGCAAAGATTACGAAGGAAAACAAGTACATCTGATCTGCGTACTCAAGGGAGGCGTATTCTTTATGTGCGAACTGGCAAAGAGAATCACGGTTCCGGTTTCTATGGACTTTATGAGTGTGAGCAGCTATGGAGACGGAACAGCATCCAGCGGAGTAGTAAAGATCGCCAAAGATCTGGATGAAAGCCTGGAAGGAAAAGACGTGCTTGTGGTAGAAGATATCATTGACTCTGGACGTACATTATCTTACCTTCTTGAGATCCTCAAGAAGAGAAATCCAAGCAGTATGAAGCTCTGCACACTGTTAGATAAACCGGAGAGAAGAGTGATGGATGTCAATGTAGATTATGTAGGATTCAATATCCCGGACGAGTTTGTTGTGGGATATGGTCTTGACTATGCGCAGAAATACAGAAATCTCCCATATATCGGAGTTGTAGAAGGCGTAGAATAGGAAGGGGACATAAATTGGATAATAAGAAATATAGAGGAGCCAGCGGAGCCTCGCTTCTGATGCTTGTGATCGTTCTGTTTGCGGTGTTCTGGTTTTCAGACCGGATGCAGAGTACGGAACAGCAGTATACAGAAGCGATGTTCCGGGAAGATTTAAAGGAAGACAACGTGGATTCCGTTGTGATCAGTCCGAATAAGGAGACGCCAACCGGAACACTGAAGATTTATCTGAAAGATCAGGATTATTCCAAGAGCATGAACGTACTGAACACCGAAGAAGTGCAGGACGTTCTTGAAGAAAATCATGTTTCATACAAAGTGGCAGACATGCCGAAGCCTTCTGTATTTACAACAGTCGTACTCCCGCTTGTGATGACAGTCGGAGTTGTATTGCTTCTGTTTGTGATGATGAACCGCCAGGCAGGCGGCGGGGCAAACGCGAAGGCGATGAGTTTTGGAAAGAGCAGGGCAAGACTCAGCACAGACCAGGACAAAAAAGTAACATTTGCAAATGTTGCGGGTCTCAAAGAAGAAAAAGAAGAGTTAGAAGAGATCGTAGACTTCTTAAAAGAGCCTAAGAAATACATTCAGGTCGGGGCAAGGATCCCGAAAGGAGTGCTGCTTGTAGGACCTCCGGGAACCGGAAAGACATTGCTTGCGAAGGCGGTTGCCGGAGAAGCCGGAGTGCCGTTCTTTACAATCTCCGGTTCAGATTTCGTAGAGATGTTTGTCGGTGTCGGAGCATCCCGTGTGAGGGACCTCTTTGAGGAAGCAAAGAAAAATGCACCGTGTATTATCTTCATTGATGAGATCGATGCGGTTGCAAGAAGACGTGGAACCGGTATGGGCGGCGGACATGACGAGAGAGAACAGACATTAAATCAGCTGCTCGTAGAGATGGACGGATTTGGTGTCAATGAAGGGATCATCGTGATGTCTGCGACAAACCGTGTAGATATCCTTGACCCGGCGATCCTCCGCCCGGGAAGATTTGACCGGAAGGTCATGGTCGGAAGACCGGACGTTCAGGGAAGAGAAGAGATCTTAAAGGTGCATGCAAAAGGTAAGCCGCTCAGCGAAGATGTGGATCTGAAGCAGGTTGCGCAGACGACAGCAGGGTTTGCAGGGGCAGATCTTGAGAATCTTCTGAACGAGGCTGCGATCATGGCTGCAAAAGAAGGACGGGTGTATATCCAGCAGTCGGATATCCGCCATGCGTTTGTCAAAGTCGGGATCGGCGCAGAGAAGAAGAGCCGTGTCATCTCCGAGAAAGAGAAGAAGATCACAGCGTTTCATGAGGCGGGGCATGCGATCTTATTCCATGTACTTCCGGATGTGGGACCGGTGTACAGCGTCTCTATTATTCCGACCGGGGTTGGTGCAGCCGGATATACGATGCCGCTTCCAGAAAAAGATGATTTATTTAACACAAAAGGGAAGATGATCCAGGATATCACAGTGGCGCTTGGAGGAAGAATTGCCGAGGAACTTGTATTTGATGATATCACGACCGGTGCTTCCCAGGATATTAAGCAGGCGACGGGAATTGCGAGATCGATGGTGACAAAGTTCGGTATGTCTGAGGAATTAGGTCTGATCAACTATGACAATGACGAGGATGAAGTATTTATCGGAAGAGATCTTGCACATGCATCCCGCGGCTACGGCGAGGCAGTGGCAGGAAAGATCGACGAAGAAGTCAAACGGATCATCGATGAGTGTTATGCAGATGCAAAAGCGATCATTCAGAAATATGACCATGTGCTTCATGCATGTGCAGATCTGTTGTTGGAGAAGGAAAAGATCACAAGGGAAGAATTTGAAGCATTGTTTGACGGCGAATAAACAGAATGGAAAGTCTGGGAAATGAGGTTCTCTTTATGAATATACAGGCATTGTTCTGTGACGGTACCGGAAATTATGTGATACCAGCAGAACCAAAGAAAAATGAAAAGATTCTTCTGCGTTTCCGGACAGCAAAAGATGATGTAGATCAGGTGTTCCTGCTTGTTGGAAATCAGTCCTATGAGCTTGAGAAAAGGGAAACAAAAGGAGTTTTCGACTACTATGAGATAGAATGGCAGCTCGGAGAAAAGGAGTTCCACTATGCCTTTCAGATCTGCAGCGGGGGAGAAGTGAAATATTTTAACCGGTGCGGAGTGGCAGGAAACCGGGAAGATTTTTATTCCTTTATGATCACGCCGGGATTTGCAACACCTGGGTGGGCAAAAGGAGCGGTCATGTATCAGATCTTTGTAGACCGCTTTTATAACGGGGATCCGACGAACGATGTGGAAACCGGCGAATATGCTTATATCGGGGAGCATAGCGCTCAGGTAAAGGACTGGTCCAAGTATCCGGCTTTCATGGGAGTCAGGGAATTCTACGGGGGCGATCTGAAAGGAGTTCTCGAAAAAATAGACTATCTTCAGGAGCTTGGTGTGGAAGCTGTCTATTTTAACCCATTGTTTGTCTCGCCGTCGAATCATAAATATGATATTCAGGACTATGACCATATCGATCCACATTATGGGGTGATCGTGGAGGACGGCGGAGAAGCGCTGCCGGATGGATGTCTCGATAACAGTCAGGCAAAAAAGTACCAGATCCGCACGACCAATCCGAAAAATCTTGAGGCAAGCAATGCTTTTTTTGCAGAACTTGTGGAGGAATTTCATAAAAGAGGCATCAAGGTCATTATCGACGGTGTTTTCAATCACTGTGGCTCTTTCAATAAATGGCTGGACAGAGAGCGGATTTATGAGAGCCAGCAAGGATATGGAAAGGGAGCGTATGTGGCTGAGGATAGTCCTTACCACAACTTTTTCCGGTTTTTCAAAGAAGAATGGCCGTATAACCCTAGTTACGATGGCTGGTGGGGACATGACACTTTGCCGAAGCTCAATTACGAAGGTTCTGAAGAATTGCAGGAATATATATTGAAGGTTGCCAGGAAATGGGTATCACCACCTTATAATGTGGATGGATGGCGTCTGGATGTGGCGGCAGATCTCGGTTATTCCAACGAGTTTAATCATGAGTTCTGGAAGAAATTCCGCATAGCCGTCAAGGAGGCCAATCCGGAGGCGCTGATCCTTGCCGAGCATTATGGGGATCCAAGAGAATGGCTTCAAGGTGATGAGTGGGATACTGTTATGAACTACGATGCATTTATGGAACCACTCACATGGTTTTTCACCGGGATGGAGAAGCACAGTGATGAGAGAAGGCAGGATCTGTGGGGAAATGCAGACCATTTTGTCAGTGTGATGAGCCATCATATGGCAGCGATGCAGACGCCATCTTTGCAGGTGGCGATGAATGAGTTGTCGAATCATGATCATTCCCGGTTTCTGACACGGACGAATCACATTGTAGGCCGTGTGCAGAATCTCGGTTACAAGGCGGCAAAGGAAGGGATCAACCCGGCAGTCATGCGAAGTGCAGTTGTGATGCAGATGACCTGGGTGGGCGCGCCGACCGTCTATTATGGTGACGAGGCAGGTGTCTGCGGTTTTACGGACCCGGATAATCGAAGGACATATCCGTGGGGGCAGGAAGATCAGGAACTGCTTCAGTTCCACAAAGATATGATCCGGATCCATAAGGAGCAATCTGTACTCCGGTGTGGATCGATCAAGATGCTTTTCTGGGATGAGAATGTACTGGCATACAGCCGTTTTTCAGAAGAACAGCAGATTGTCGTGATCATCAATAACAGCAAGAAGTTAAAAGAGATCACGGTTCCGGTATGGATGGCAGAACTTCCGATGAAAGGGAAGATGGACCGGCTTTTGTACACCTATGAGCAGGGATATACGATGGAGCCGGATTATGTGCTGATCGATCAGGGCGAAGTTGTGCTGAATATGGGAAGACATTCCGCGATCGTTCTTTGCTCGAGAAAGATTATGGAAAAGAAGTAGGCGGATTACGACTGCAACCTGAACTTTTGTTAGTTCAAGTTGCAATCGTAATCTACCATCTAAAAAATGATGAAAAAACTGCTTGCATTTCCAGGTCGGATATGATATAAATATATACTAGTTGAGGCAGTTTGCCTCACAGAAATGGATGGATTCCCGAGTGGCCAAAGGGGGCAGACTGTAAATCTGTTGGCAACGCCTTCGAAGGTTCGAATCCTTCTCCATCCAGTCAATGAAAGAGACGGAGACCGTTTTGTTAAAGCCAGAACAAACAGTGCAGAACTTTTTCATTAAAAAACCATTATCAAATAATATATGCCGCAGTGGCGGAACAGGCAGACGCACAGGACTTAAAATCCTGCGGGACTTATACTCCCGTACCGGTTCGATTCCGGTCTGCGGCAGTAGTAAAAGAGAGTTACCAGTGTATATGGGAGTTTCTTATTTTTTTAAAATAAAAATCTTTCATGGAATGATATATTTTTCAGTGTATCATATTCCATGAAAGATTTTTGTTTTTTATTATTAGTAAGCATAAACAGCGCTTGCTGAAAGAGAGAATCTGAATTTCTAATTTGTTTTAATGCCCCACGCAAGCTGACCTTGCTGAGGGGTATTTGCCCATTGTTCGGTTCCTCCATAGACACTATAAGAAACAATGTATTCTCCATTAAATGGAATAACTTTTCCGGTATTACTGATCCAGACTAAAACGGCACCATTTACAGGAGGTACTGTAATATCTGAAACTGTAACATGGGGATAGTTGGATGCAGGGGGACGTTTGCTTAAAAATTCATCTTCTGTGACAGATGTCTGGCAAAGTTGGAATCCAAATGCACCCATATCAATTCCCAGCTTTTGAATACTTTCTTTTGCGTAAGGGTCGTCCACAGAATAGAAGTAGATTTGCTCAAACCATGTATGGAACCATTCGTTGAAAGGAACCCCATTTCCTTTTTTTAGCCACACTTGATAGACATCTGAATCTTCAGGTGGCAGCGCACCTTGTGTATCACCTTTCCAGGGAACAGCCTGATGAAGACGGTCTGTCGCATTATCGTCCTTACTGTACCATGAATACGTTTTTGAATCTGTCAGCACATCTCTCTCCCAGTTAATACCTTCGTCAGGAGCAACGATCGGATAAGGTCCATGTGCAGATGCATAAGTAAGACCTGATAATGTGTCATTTCGTTTTGTTAATGCTCCATTTTCTCCATCAGAAAATGTCCAGTGGATTGAAGAACTTTCATCATTTTCAGTTTCATCTGAGACATATCTTGAAATGATGGTAGCACATACTGCACGGGATACATTCCCCTGAGGATCAAGTGTACCATTATCATTTCCTTTAATAATTCCTTCGCCTATTGCCCACCGCATCGCTTCGGAGGCAAAAGGACTGACATTATTTCCATCTGGGAAAACAGAGTAATCACCATGTGCAGAAAGATTCTGATCATGGGTTTTGGCATAGCGGTACATAATTGTTGCAACTTGTTCCCGGGTTATTTTGTCGGCAGGACCAAAGTTCCCGTTTTCATATCCTGTAATTATCTGTTCTTTATTTGCCCATGTAACAGGTTCAGAGTAAAACCAACTTCCAGTTACATCCGGATAGATAGGTTCAAAGCTAATCTGTGGACTTCCATCCATACGGTACAGAATTGTTGCAAATTCACCTCTTGCCAGATCATTAACAGCTCCAAAACTACCGTCATCATACCCTGTCATCAGATCTTTTTCAGTTACATCTTTGACGTATTCATAGTACCAGTCCTGAGGATGCACATCAGGGTATTGGTCTACATTTTGAGCCTGAACGGGAAGAACAAAAATTCCGGTCATCAAAATAACGCTTGATAAGTGTAGTAGTTTCTTTTTCATAGAATTCCTCCTTACTTAAAAACTGTAGCTTCAAATGGATTAAGAACAATAAATTTCAACGTCAGGCAAGTTATTGTCTTAATCGGATTAATATAATTGTAGTATAAAGAAAGCGAATATTCAAGTATTAGTATTTGGATATGAAGTTATGAAGAATAACAGAAAAATGGGAAACTAATTTTTTGTCGTAACTTTATGCCGGCTCTCCCGCGGCGTACACCCGTAGATTTCTTTGAACATCTTGTTGAACAGTTTGTAGTTTGTGAAACCGTGCCGTTCGACGATTTCCATAATGCTATCGTCTGTATTGCAGATATCGTGGTAAATATGGATCAGGCGGATCTGATTGACATAGCGCGTGAAAGTTACCCCCAGATTCTGCTTGAAGAAACGACAGAAATACTCCCGGCTCAGCCCTGTCCTCTCAGCTGCTTCTTCGAGTGAAATAGGCTGGCTGTAATGTTCATCCACATAGGACGTGATCGTACTTAGTCTGTCAAGGCTTCCTACATTTTCCGGGATCAATGATTCTTCGGCAGGGCGGGAAAAATGTGTCAGGATCAGATAAAGTACTTCCATTGCGATTGACTCACATTCCAGGCGGTATCCGAGAGGCTGCTGGACATAGAGGGGCGGCAGCTTTTTTAACAATTCACAGATCTGGAGATAGATATCGAGCTTCTCTTTGACGAGGAGATCCCGGCTGAACTGAAGGTTCAGACGGTCAAGATCAGAAATATATTTTTGCAGATGCTGACGGGAATAGTGGATACAGAGCCCCATCGTCATGGTGGCGCATTTCGATTCATGAATCTGATTGGAGTCAATTAAGACAAACTCTCCGGGAACAACAAGATGCTTTTGCCCATTGATGCTCATCTCGGCAGAACCGTTGAGTACGAAGATCAGTTCAAGCGGAGAATGCCAGTGAGGCGGTGTATAGTAACCTCTTTCCGTATAATATTTGATAGCGATGCCGGTATCTTCGAGATTGTATAATTGTTTATATTTGAATGCAATCATGCATGGAATCCTCCTTATGTCAATTTTGACCTAAAAGTAGTCAATTTTATATCTAAAAAACGGTATGGCAGTATGATAACATAATACACGTAGCAAGGAAAAGTAAATTATAAAATATTATAAAATGAATAGAGATGAGCAAAACACATTGATTCAAAAGTAGAAT
>JAPFCT010000399.1 GCA_026169575.1 Faecalimonas sp. | reverse complement strand
GTAGTATGGCTGCGCTTGTAACTGACTCCGCTTTTTAAAACCTGAAAGGTTCCTTGTATCACATCAGTTGGGGCAAATACCCCTTTTTGAATGTTTAAGGGAGTGAGCCGCTGAATCGTTCCTTTCGTTGGAATATCATTTTTGATATTTCCGGAAGGGAGTGAGTCACCATAGCGGATTCGACGGTAAACATTATCACAGAGGATAGCCGCTGTCTGAGCAGCTTCATCTATATCCGGATACCCGCGTTCCCGTTGTTCTTTCAATTCCTGATATTTTTCACTAAACTCTTCGTCACCAAGGAATGTTGGCATGAGAGCAAAGTACAGCGCAGAACCGGAATTTCCTGTGTCTGCAAACTGATAAGCGTCGGATTGGGTTTCCAGATCCAATGGCTGTTCAAATTTACCTGCAATGAATTTTCCGGTGATGCGGTTATAAATCACTACATGGAGCTGCCCGGTTCGGCTTGGATATTCTGCAATCGTAAAATTATTGGACTGGCTTCCGATGGCACCTAATTCTTCTGGCGTTTTTCCAGCCGGTGGATTTTCCAAATCCATATAGGCAAATACTGCCTGCAGGGTTGCTGCATGAAGTGTTGCCTTTTTTTGAGGCTGAGTACAATATCTGGAAGAAATATTTTTAAATACGGCGCTGCGGCCTGAATATACATCAAATGGTTCCGGTAGTGAGCGCTGAAAAGTCCATGTTGGTACTAATTTTGTATTTGACATTTTTTGATCCCTCCTATTCTTTGATCCAGGACAACTCAAGTGCCTGATCTGTTTCTTTGGCGGTCAGATCATCCTTCTGGAAAAGGGTAATCAGAACATCCCAGTAATTGCGGGGCGGAAAATAGTCAAAGCGATCTTTGATTTCTGGTGTATTTCCGTTCTGAATATAGATCTGTCCGGATTCATTGATATAAAGTTTCTTATGGCCCTTGGCATGTAGTTGTCCGATGAGATTTTCCAGTTTGATTTTTCCAATGAGAGCATACCAGGATTCTGGATCGGCTTGCGGTGTATTTCCATCTTCACAAGGCTCCGGTGATTTTTTTAAACTGGAAATTGTCAGCATCTGAAACTCTAGGTATCCATACGGATTCATGTGTACTTCCGCAAAGTTATAGTCTTCTGTATGAAAAGTACGAAGGCGGATTGTACAGCCATTTAACAACTGCTCCATAGAGGGATGTTTCTGAAATTCCCATGTGGCATCCGGAAAGGCAGCCTGAAGTTTATCTGTAATCTGGTAACTGATCTGTCTCCAGAGAAGTTTTTCTGCATCGGTGACAGGTTCGGTATTTTTCAGCCATGTCCACGGCTTTTGCTGATCTTTTGTCCGGCGATACATCAGTTTGTGTGAAACTTTTGGAAAAACCGGAAGAATCAAGGAACCAGCAATTATAAAAAGACCTATAATTCCCACGCCTGCTGGCAGGAAACGATTTTTACTCTCTGGAACAAAAAGTAGTATTACAAATAATGCAGAAGCGATGATACATAAAGTATTGGATGTTTTTCTTTTGGATTTCATGTGTGTTTTCTCCTTTCAGACAAAAAAGGAACCGCAGGAGATCAGAGTGTACTGATCAGATGCAATTCCTTTTGGTTTATGGTTTATTGAATGATTTTTACGGGAACGGAAGTTGTTGTGGTGGCATACTTTCTGGAACATTGGTAAATCCGTCTCCGGCATAGCTGCCTGCAACGGGAGCTGCACCTGCAGGTGTCCCCTGTTGCATCGAATAACCAGCCTGTGTTTGTGGCATCTGTTGTCCCATTGCATTCTGCATAGTTTGGTTAGCGGGCATTGCCCCGTTCATTCCCATGGCAGGTCCACCAGGATATGCAGAACCCGTACCCGGTGCTGCAGGTGGTGGAGTCGTTCCAGGGGAAGGATTCGCAGTAGCGTTTGCAATGGAATTTCCATCGGTGCGGTTTGCTGGTAAGAATTGCCAGTCCTTTACCGTGACATGGGCATCTATGCCCGGTTGTCCGGCACGTTCCCCTTTTTGATAAAGGAATGGACGCAGCTCCAATTCGCCGTATACCAGTAAGCAGGTTCCTTTCTTGACACCTGCTTTCATAAGACGATCAGCGAGAAACTTGTTGCAGTAGCACTGATAGAAAACGGCTTCATCGTTTCCGTCGGCGCCTCTCTGGTTGGTTGCAAGTCCAAGGTTTATATATTCTGTACCTGTGGTTCTCCCTTGCTGCATAACCGGATCGGCAGTTACCCTTCCTGTTACTAAGATGATTGATGACATAAAAATCTCCTTTCTGCCTCTATGGGCGTTAAAATAATAAAATAGGTTAAAATAAAAAAAGTGCCATTATAGCACCGTATAAAACGGCAGTATAATGACACGATTTTCCAACTTAAACTGCATGTGCTCTGGATGAATGGTCCAGACTCCCGAAAATGGGAACACACAAAAACTCAAATACAATATTATACTAACACAAAATATAGGTTTGGTCAATGATATAAGTACAATATATAGAAATGAAAGAGGGTGGAATAAAGTAGGGATAATAGAGTGAGAAACTGGTGATAATTAGAATAAAACATAAATAAAAAGATTTTAACTTAAAAAAATGAATGAAAAATGCAAATTTAAAGAATAAAATTGACCTAAGATAGATTTGATGATAAGATAGAATACAGAAAAGGAGGGATTTGTATGTTGCTTCAATTTTCAATGAAAAATCACCGTTCCATGAAAGAAAAAGCAGTGATTAGCATGAGTGCAACGAAGGATAAATCTTTAGCGGAGTCCCTGATTACACCGGATGGAAAACGTACTTTAGTTCCGGTGATGGCAATTTATGGAGCAAATGCAGCCGGAAAGAGTAATGTGCTTCATGCATTGTTTTTAATGCGGGATATGATTTGCGGAAAATATGCAAAGCTCTTAAAAGGGGAGCCTCTTCCACAGGAGCCATTCGCGTTTGTAGAAGGAGAACTTGATCCGACAGAGTTTGAAATCGTTTATTATTACAAAGGTATTAAATATGCTTACGGATATAGTTTTGACAAAGCGCATATTTTGACAGAGTATTTGTATCACTGGCCGAGAGGTCGGGAGGCATTGATATTTTCCAGAGAGAAAGACAAGTATGAGTTTCGGGAAAATATTCAGGAGCAGACAACATTGGCAGGAAGGACCCCGGAAAACCGTCTGTATTTGGTAAGCTCAAATGAATGGAATTGTGCACAGACAGAGAAAGCATACCTTTGGTTCCAGCAGAGTATATATGGGATTTTGGATATGGGAATGGATACTGCGCAGACTATAACAAAGATTCAGGAGGGTGGTAGAAAGAAAGAGCGTGTATTAAAAGAAATGCTTTTGGCAGATCTTGGAATCAAGGATGTGGTGATCCGAGGAAATAAAAAAGATCCTGAGATTTCTACAGTTCACCGACTTACAGATGAGAAGGGAAATGAATCTACGTATTCTTTGCAGATGGGACAGGAATCCATGGGAACCCAGCGCTTTTTTGCCCGCATCGGACTTTGGCTGGAGGCAATGGAAGAGGGGGCATTGTTATTGGTAGATGAGATTGAATCCAGTATGCACCCGCTTCTCACCAGGCATTTAATTGAAATGATTCAGGATCCGCAGATCAATACCAAACATGCACAGCTTATCTTTACAACCCATGATACGGGGCTATTAGACCTGACACTTTTGCGAAGAGATCAAATCTGGTTTGCGGAAAAAGATGAGAAGACCATGCAGACAGAAGTGTATGCGCTGGCAGAATTTTCTCCACGAAAAGGTGAGAATATTTCCAAAGGTTATTTGCAGGGGCGCTATGGTGCGATTCCGTTTATTGGCGGAGGTGAGAGCTTTTGGGAAGAATAAAGGAACTTGACCGGGGAAAAGTCAAGAGAAAACGTAATCCCGTTGTGTATTTAATCTGTGAAGGTTCAGAAACGGAAGTGCGTTACTTTAAACGATTTCGTAGCCGGGGATGTCATATAGATATTATACCAATCACATCGCAATACAAGGCTGCAGACAAATTGGTGCAAAAGGCGCAGGCAACTATGGGACATAATCCTTATTATCCAGATGATGGAGATGTGATATGGTGTGTGTTTGATCGTGATGATAATACGGATGAAATGTTAAGAAGAGCAGGTCAGTTGGCAGAGAAAGAAGGCTATTTATTAGCTTATTCAAATCCGGCATTTGAGTTGTGGTATTTACTTCATTTCCAAGATCAAACCGCGCCTCTTGCGGATTGTAACGCAGTCATCCGGCAATTAAAACAGAAAAATTATCTGCCTCAATATGAGAAAAATAAGGATGTTTATGAACAGCTCCTGCCACTTCAGGGAGTAGCCCTTAGCCGTGCGAAGAAACGGATGCAAAAGTTGAAGGCAGGAAAAGATGAGATTTTATGCCGGGGAAGTAATCCGGCTACGACAGTAGCAGAATTGGTAGAATATTTAAAAAGCAGACAATAGAATATATCCGGAGCCATCTACCCTAATAAATGTGGGCAAGTGGCTCCTTTTATATTAAGATTTTGGCATTGTTTTTTCCAAAGAAGAAAGCTCCTCATACCCCAATAGTTCCGGGCGGGGATTGTTCTCCATTTGTAATCCAGACTGATTTCGGAAATAAAGTCGGTAATGGTGACCGGTTAAAAGTTTAGAGTGCTTATCCAGTGTAAAGCGGTATTCTGTTTGCTCCGCAGTCTGAAATAGAATCTGTTGATGCTTAGTGAGAGGACTAACTTCTCTTTTGATACAGGTTCCGATAAGTTCTGTATACGCTTGCTTTTTAGCGGTATGCAAAAGAGCAAGGACGCGTATGATGCTTCCTACACCAATCAGAAGACTCATAATGAGGAAAATATGATCTTTGGTATGTAGTCCATAGACACATCCGAAAAGGACACAGAAAAAGCCGATTGCCCCTTGGACAATCAGCTTGGAAAGTAATGGTTTTGGCATTGCGGCTCCTTTCTATAGTTTTTCAAATGCAATTTGCTTATTCATATATAAATGGATGACAGCCTCAAGTACCGGATACTGGGTATGCTTTAATTGCAGTTCTTCGGCAACGGTGTGAAAAGTGGCATCGGTACTGTCGTAGAGCTGGGACATGAGTTGCCGGGTATCTTTGGGCAGCATACCATGTTCGACACAGGCAGCTAGTTCTGCAGTAGATAGCTGCACCCGCTTTGTGATTTCCAAAACAACTTTTTCCATGGATGAGAGGGGAATTCGCCGAAAGAAATATCCCATGTCTGCCTTCTTGATTTTTCCCTTTAGATAGAGATAAATATAGGAAAACAGTCGGGTAGCAAAATTGTCTTTTAACGGACAGATGTACAGTTCGCCAAGAAGCCGATACAGGGCATCCATGTGGGTGAGTCCGTCTCCTTTGACAATCAATCCCCGGACAATCAGTCGGTTTAAATAAGGTTCCATGGAAATATTTTCAGAACGGTTGTGAAGTTTTAGTCTTTCTGAAAAGGCAGTATGTAATTCGTGAATCTGGCGAATATGAAATGCCAGACAGCTCCACAGAATAAATTCTTCTTCACTCAATCCATATTCCCGGTGATTGTTTATTACAATCGGTGTTTTATGGTTTTTAAGAGAATCTTCAAATTGTAAGATTCCGACAGCCGTATAAAGTGTCAACATGGTATCTTCTCCCTTCAGGATAATAGGGCATACAAAGCAGCATCTTGCTGCAGGTATTTGCGTGCTTTACTTTTCCAGGCTCTGATACGGTTTGCCGGAACACCATAGTGTTCGGAAATCTCCTGGCTGGTATATCCGTTTTGCTGAAGCAGTAACGCATGTATTCCCTTTTTGATGGTGGTGCAGTTTGTATTTTGCAAGGTCTGCAGGTATTCATAGATGGTCCGGAGATTCTCTTCCTGTTCTAAATGGTGCAGGGAAGAGGAATCTGCAAGGAGCTGTTCATAAGAAGTATCTGTTTCTTGATCTGCAATAGCATCCATAGAGCAGGTATAGATTCGTTCTTTTTGCAGACTTCTCCAGTAATCATAAATGGCATTTCGGATGACAACTTTTGCATAAGTTTCAAAATGGCGGTTTCCATCGTAATTCATTGCCGCCTTGCATAGTGCCAGATTGCCAATCTGGAGAAGATCTTGGCGCTCATCATAGGAAACATATCTGCAGCTGCAGGTTAAAGTCTGGATGACTTTGGAAACCAGTGGAAGATGCTCCTCTGCAAGTTTTCGTTCCATATCTGTCATTGGTATGATCATAAACCCACCGCCTTTCACCCGGCAGCCCGGAGCGGGACGTGGTTATTGCGGAGGATTTTCATAGACTCACTGATAAGCTGTTCGCACATATACAAGTCAAACTCTCCAATATGGGCTTCTTTGGCAGTCAGGCAGAACTTGTCGGCAATCCAGCGATACGCATCTGATTTGGAGAGAATGTGATTCTTCCAGATCTGGTCAAAGGTCTGATGTGCCTGGATACGCTTGAAGCGAAGCTGTTTGTCGGCAAGTGTTCCTTTTGCAATATTTGTTCCCGGATGAACCCCTACATAAGAATTACATTCCGGATAGCGACTGCAGACATAGACTTTTCCACCTTTGGATTTGCTTCCGTACACATAGGAAGCGTCTTTTAAAATGGCTGTACTGCCGCAATATGGGCAGCGCATTGGTTTCTGTTTCATAAAGATTCACCTCGCTTACGTTTTTAAAACGTATAAAATGTTTAAAAATGAAAGTTTCTTACGTTTTTTATACGTATATTGTAAGAAAGCGGATGATGAATTCCCATGCATTAGGAAGGGAAACAGATCCCGGATACGAACCAAATGTCATAGAACTTTATTAGTATTCCGGATAGAACAGCGCTTTAATCAATGGGAATAATCCACTGTCAGTAAAGCGGGAATAATTTACCGGAGTAAAAATAAATCCTGCAAAAAATAGCCGCACGATGTATAGTCCGACCAGAACCAGACACAAGTAGTAAAGGCGGTGGGTGCGGACTGTCCAAGGTCTGCGTGGACGAAATTTCAAGTACAGGATGATAAGTGCGGGCAGAAAAATTAAGTGGGTAAATATTGTATCCATGCCTTGTAAGATCAGAATCAGGTTCATTCTGCGGACACCTCCTTTTTAATTCTGTACGTGAGATTTACAGAAACTGCAACTTTTTCTCCTACCAGTCATAATGCGTATTTTCCTGATACCTGAGAAGGGAAATACAGGGACAGGGCTTTTCCATCAACTCTATGGATTCCAAGTAGGGTCTGTAACGAGCAAGAAATTCATCTAGCGTGATGGCATTGGCACATTCCGTTGGTTCCGGTATCCGGGAGAAGATCATTTCTGCGTCTGCTAAGGTCAGGACACAGGGATTACCGGAGGAATCCGTATGATACAGAAAATGAGAGCCATTGCAAAAACTACGAGTATCACAGAAGACACAACGTACATAAACGCAGTTATGCCAGTTGCCGTTACACAGATCCAAAAAGTGCTGCAGATGTTTGGCATCGGCATTGATATGGGATTGTTTCATATTCATCACCTTAAAAACAGGCAGCTTTTGAAAGACTGCCTGCTGAAAATCATGGTTATTAGTTCAGGATTATTTTTTACGTTTCTTAAAATACAAAACTCCAAATCCGATAGCAGCCAGAAGTGCTGTACCTGCAAGAATGATAAATAGCAGAAGTGTAGTATCATCTCCTGTTTTTACCGGTGGAGTTGTCTTTGGTGGTTCTTTAGGTGTTTCTGTCAGTTTGACTGTCTGTCCTTCGTCTTTGATGTCCTCGTGGGAAGTGATTTCAGTTTCGGTGTCATCATCTAAGAGGAAGAGTTTCTCAAAGACAACCACCTCATGTCTGTTTAATTCACTGGCATCAAAGGTAAATGTTACATCCACAGAGCCGTCAGATTCCTCCGGGGAAAATTCAGCTTCGGCGGTCACAGGCTTTTCATTCACAAGAAGTTCTTTTCCTGTTTCTTTCTCCATGAGGATGCCGGTGAGTTTATATTTTGCTTTCGGAATCAAGTTTTTGTAGGTTACAGTATCCACGATGGTCGCTTCTTTGGATGATAGAACTTCTTTATCACCGTCTGCACCGTCTTTGGCGGTTGTTTTGATTTCCGGGAAATAAATGCTCTGTTCATGGTCGTCAATGTCAGCGTGAACGGCGATTTCCTTTTCTTCGTAAGAAACAGATTCAAAGACAACAATCGTTTTGCCTGCCAATGAGCTGCCATCAAATGTAAAGGAAAGTTCAACGGTTCCATCTGCTTTTTCCGGTGTAAAAGTTGTCTGGGCGGTAATCGGCTTTCCGTCTATCTCCAGAGGTTTTTTCGTTTCCTTATCCATCAAAGTTCCAGTAAGTGTATATTCTTTTCCAGGAATTAGATTTTGATAGGATACCGTGTCAGTCAAAGTGATTTCTTTTTCCGGTTTTGCATAATGATTGCCGGAAGCATTATTTTTGGCTGTCGTTTTGATTTCTGGGAAGTAAATAGTCTGTCCCTCATCCTTCAAGTCAGCGTGAACGGCAAATTCTTTTCCTTCATAGGAAACAGATTCAAAGACAACGACAGTTTTTCCCGCCAATGATCTGCCATCAAACGTAAATTGTACGTCCACTGTACCTTCCGCGGTTTCTGGAGTGAAAGTGGTTTCAGCAGTTACTTTTTTATCATCGATCACAACAGCTTCTCCGGTTTCTTTATCCATTAGGGTTCCGGTCATGACATATTCTTTTCCCGGAAGGAGATTTTTATAGGTTACGGTATCTACAAGTGTTACTTCCTTGCCGGCAAGAGAAAGATTACTGTCTGTATTGACATCCTTTGCCATTGTCTTGATTTCCGGGAAGTAAATGGTCTGATCTTCATCCTCAATATCTGTATGGACTGCCAGTTTCAGATCATCCTGATACAGTTCCTCGAAGACAACGATTGTTTTTCCTCGAAGGGAAGTAGCATCAAAAGTAAATTTCACTTCAGTCGATCCCGATGTTTTCTTTGGCTTGAAAGTAGTTTCGGCAGTTACCGGTTTTCCGTCCACTTCAATCGGTTTCCCTGTTTCTTTATCCATTAAGGTACCGATTAGTTTATAGGACTGACCTTTTCTGAGCCCTTCATATTCTACGGTATCAATGATCGTGATTTTTTCATCCGGCTTGCTCAGGTGGGATTCAGTATCTTTATCAAGTGCAGTTGTGCCGATGGTGATCCGGTCATCTGTCAAAGTGCCCAGATCAATTACCACATGATTACGATATACTTCTACCTCAATTTTCAAGAGATTCATTCCTTCGTTGGCTTCACAACGCTGTTCTTCCAGAAGGTAAGTATCGTAAATCAAAGCGCCTTTGGAATCATCCGGTTTAGAAGTACCAAACCAGATGCCATCTTCCGAAGTTTCTCCACGATTGGTGTTTGCCGTATGCTTATTCCATTCTGCAGATGTACTGGCATATCCATTTTTATCGGTTACAATCGTATGGCTTTCTCCAGTTGTTTTGGAGGTGATGGAAAATGGCACGTTAGCTAAACGATTCAAATCACCATCAGAGACTTTGACAAATTCTAAATCTCCGCGGATGATTTGATTGAGGATCGCGTGTTCTTTGGAAATCAGGTCTATGATTTTACCATTTTCCTGAATGTCAAATTCTTGCGAGAGTTTCCCTTCGTTTAAATAACCATCCGGAGCTTCTGTTTCGTCTATGCGGTAATGACCGTAAGGGAGAGCATCTTTAGCAGTAGCAGCGGTGCCACTCTTGTCTGTTTTCAGAGTCAGTACGACCTGTCCGCTTTCATAGAGTTTTTCATTTACGAGAACCGGATGAGTGCTTAAATTGGTAATAGTAAAAGTAGCGCCTTCTAAAGTGGCGTTACCCTGCGGTTTTGTCTCATCGGTTTCAAGGTCTCGTTTTTGAACTTTTACACCACCGCGAATCACCTGGTTTGCTATGGAAGTATCTTTTCCAGTTAGATCAATCATTTCGCCATCTTTGGTAATCTCAAATTCCAATGCTTTTGCGCCATCTTTTAGATAACCGGTAGGAGCCTGAGTTTCCTCAATCTGATAATGACCGACAGGAAGCGCTTTTTCTTCCGTAGAAGCAAGACCATTTTCATCGGTAATAATGGTAAGGCACATTTCATCTTTCTGATACAGTTTTCCATTTACCCATACCGGCTGTTCGTTTAATGTGGTAATGGAAAATGTAGCGCCGGCAAGAGTCGCATTTCCCTGAGACACAGTATCTTGTGTTTCCAGATCTCGTTTCTGCACCTTCACGCCGCCACGATAAACCTGTTCTTCTACATTGGAAGCATTATATATGGATACACTTTCCTGACTTCCGGATCCGGTAATCTTCTGTACAAAGACTGTTTCATTTAGAAAATAGTTCTTTGGAGCTTTGGTTTCCTGAATGGTTACCGTTCCGATTGGAAGACAAACAGTCTTTTTATCGGATGCATAATAAAATTCATCTCCGGATACAAAATAATCCTTGGTAAAGAGCATCTCACCAGAGGCATTCGTTTTCATTACCCAGGTACGTACCGGTTTCTTTCCGCTTGCGGCAGGATCGGTATCAGAAAGCTCGGTATAAAACTTAATGGTGAACTCAGCATTTGCAAGAGAAGAATTTCCCTGTGGTTTTCCTTCACCAGTCTCCATATCCAGTTTTTGCAGAATTAGAGAAATTGGATTGTTCTGTGGAATGTCACTTGATTTTACAGTACTGGTTTCTTCTGGTTTAACGTTCACATCATGAGCGTTAGCATCCACGATAAAGCCGGCAGGTGCTGAAATTTCTTTTACCGTGTAACTGCCTTCTTCAAGCTCTTTTGATTTTGCATAGCCATTTTTATCTGTTGTTAAAGTCTGAATCAGCTTGTCCCCTTTATAGATGCCGTATTTTGCACCTTCTAAAGTATAATTTTCATTGCCATCAGAAATGGATGGATTGGCAGAAGATTTCTGAATTTCAATCCAGCCGTTTGGAACCTGATACCAGCTTCCGGTAAAAGTCTGATTGCCATTTCCGGGAACGAGAAAAGCCTGAAAGTTTTCTGGCGGAGCAGGAAGTCCGTTGATAGCCTGTACAACTTCCAGCGTTTTATCAATAAAACTTTGTGGGGCACCATGGAAAGCCCCAGTATCTCCTGTATTTCCAGCATAGATATATGCAACAGCCAGATGTCCGATGACGTAAGCATTGTCATCACTCCAGCCTTGAAAATATTTCTCCTTTGTTACGCTATCATATCCGTATCCGCCATTTAAGTAATAAAGGGCTTTGCGGAGCGGGGAATCTTTACTTAACAAATCATAAGAATAGGTTCCACTTGGCGGAGTGCGTTTTAGAGGTTCTACGCAGTATGCAGTATTGCTGCCGTCAAAGGTCATCCGTGATGTGAAATAATCACCGTAAGGGATGGTTGGTCCGGCATGGAAATCAATGGTTCCATCGGCTGCATGAACAGGTCTTACGGATGAGAATAGTGCGCTGCTTGCAATGAGAACTGCAAGTAAAAATGCAAACAAGCGAGTGTGTGATGATTTTGTTCTTTGTAACATAAGTCTCCTCCTTTTCAAATGAAGAACAGGCAGTCGGTAGGAACTGCCTGTCTGTTACCCGGCTTTTTCATTCTGGCGTTTGAGAATTTCCAGAAGTTCCTGCCGGTCCGTGGTGATGAGTTCTTTTTCCAGATTGGAAGCTTTAAACTCTACCGTGATATTGTTGTTATTGGTAGAAATCAACCCGTTTCCGCGCTGAAAATGGGTGATGTTCATAACCTCTGTTTCAGAAAGGTGCAGGATATTTTTCACTCGCTGCGCCTCTTCATCTTCCATGTTGAGGATAATTTTGGTTTTACAGTTGTTGATGATTCCTTTTCCATATTTTCCATCTTCCAGTGCAAAAAAGTCGTTTAAGTCCTGGGTAGCAAAGATGCCTGCGCCAGAATAGGCACGGATGATTTTCGCGATCTCCAGTACGAATTCGGCAGCAAGGCGGTTGCTGGAAGCTCCGATGAGCTGCCATACCTCATCCACAAAAATGGCTTTTTCTTCGGTACGGTTTTCTTTGGCTTTGTCCCATACGAAGTCAAGGGCAACAAACATTCCAACGGTCAGCAGGTCGCTGGAGCCGGTCAGCTCAGAAATATCAAGAACGGTATATTTGTTGGATAGATCCACATTGGTCTGCTGGTTAAAGGAAGAGGCAGAACCGTGTACCAGTCGGTTCAGGATATGCGCGAGACGCTTGGTGTCTTCGCTTTCCATCAGAACATCATATACATCTCCCAGGATTGGCATTTCCTTGTAATGCTCAGGATGTTTCGGATCAATCAGGGATTCGTTCTTATGAGTGATGCCTTTTTTGGCATAGGTTTTGATGAGGGCTTCATCCAAAAGCTGCTTTTCTTCATGGCTCATATCAGGGATGAGTAGGGAGAAGAATACATGCAGCCGTTGTATTTTACCGGCTAAAGCGGAAGCATCCAGCGTCGGACCGTCCAAGAGTTCATTTACAGAGTTATCTACTTTTCGGATTTCCATGACATTGATGCAGTTTTTGCTGGCAGGGGAAATCTGAATAAAAGTTCCGCCTACGTTTCTTGCAGCACGGTAGAATTCATGGCCTTTCAATGGAGCAATGATAAATACCTGAATGCCTTTCCTGCGCATCCGGAGAGCCATAGTCTGCATGGTGAAGGTTTTTCCGGCTCCGGATGTTCCAAGAATGGAAATGTTGGAATTCTTGTACTGTTTGGAGTCAAAAATGTCAGCGATGACCAGGGAGTTATTATGTTTGTTGACACCAAAAAGAATGCCGTTGTCATCGCAAATGCTATAACTGACAAATGGATAACAGCTTGCCGCACCGGTAGTCAGCGTATTTCGTTTGGACAGTTCGTAAAGTTTTTTATCCAGGCCGATCAGCGGAAGGGAAGAGAGGAATCCCTGCTCCTGCAGAAAGTAGCAGGATCGAAGATCCATGTCCTGAGAAATCAGCAGCTTTTTCATTTCCTGAATTCTCCACTGGAGTTCTTCCAGATTGTTAGCTGTGATTGTGATCAACAGGTTCATATAATAGAAGTCTTCATTGTTGGAGAGTCCCTGCTTTAAAAAATAACCGGAACGGATGGCAGAATCCAGGTCATCGAAGTCTGCATTCGTATCAGAAGCGTCTTTGATCTTGGAACGATTGATACGAATTTGTTGTCCCAAACGCTGCTGTATCTTATCCTTTGGCTGTTTGTGGAGATAGAAATCCACATCAATTCCTTCACCGGCATTGATCAGTAGTGACAGCCAGCCGGGTACGACTTTGGGTTTATAGCCATCGCTCGGAACCAAAAGGTAAGCATGATAGACACCATTAATCAACACATAGTTACTGTGCTTGAAATCTACGGATTCCGGCGCAATAAATTCATTGATATGTATGGCATCCATTTCAGCTTCCCTGCCGCTTTCTTCATAACGAGTCAGTACCTGATTGATACGCTTTGAAAGAGGAACCTCTGTGGATTTGGTACGGTTTAACAGGGTGTAAAGGACATCCGTAGTAAACTCGTCTTCATTATCGTGGGATACTACTTCATTTCCGCATTGGTACAGGAAGGTTTTTGCGGTCTGGGCTGCGGTTTCGAGAGCTGCCAGAATTTCAGTTTCTTCTACTTTTCGATTTACATTGAATGGTTCATATTCAAAAATCAGGAAGAACCGACGGGATACAGCTTCTCTGGAGCTTAACCGGCGTACAAACTGAATATAGTCTTTCTGAAGTTGTCTGCAGTTAGGATCTGTTTCACGTTCCAGTTCCAACTGAGCCTGGTTCAGATGCTTATTGATGTCTGCTTTTTTGGAAATCATCTTGATTTGAAGTTTAACCGGGCTGATCTTCAGATAGGAAATAAAACTGAAGATAATGCTTTGCTGCTCTCTGGCACTTCTAAGTAAAAAGTTGATTGGCTCAATTTCCAGAATTTTGACATACCGGTGATCTGTTGTGTAGATGACACCATTGGCAATCTTCTCAATCGGCAGATAATCCTCCAGAGTCATATCCTTACGTTTTTTCTTTTTTGGTTTAGACGAAGCCGGAGCAGTATCTATATCGGGAGTCGGAGTTCCCTTCCGGTGTGCTTTATCCGCTTGTTTTGCAGCCTTTACTTCCGCTTTCTTCTGACGAGTTTCTTCCCGGATACGGTATTTTTCTTCCTGCTTGCGAAGTTTCAATTCAGTACGTACCTCACGTTTTGCCTGTTTCTGTGCCTTTTTTATCTGTCGGTTTTCATAGCGCAGGATCCGGATATCTTCACGAGCTTGCTTACGGATCCCGCGTTTTGTGGAAGTATCAAACTGGCGACGTTCTTTTTTTTTAGAAATTGCTGCATTGTGAGAAGGTATCTCATCAGAAACAGAATCCTCACAGTTGGCGACCTGTTTGGATGCCGTCATGGAAGATGCTGATTTTTTCTTGGGATGTTTGTGTTTCTTTGCCTTTGGTTCCTTATTCCGAGGTTTTTTGATACGATGCTTATTTTTCGGATCTGGATTTACATCTATGCGGTAGATGACGCGCCGGTTTTTGAGAAAACGCAGGGCGTTCATTAAAAAAGCACTGATACTTTCTCCACCGATTCCGATTAAAGAAATCATAGCTGCCGGAAGGGCTGTCATACAAAGAATGATAATGCGTACCGTTAAAGACAGTGGGAGCTGAATCACTGGAACTGCAATCAAAACAGCTAAGATGCCTCCTTCAATGGCATTGCGGATTTTAAACATACCACCCATGAAGGTTCCTTTTTCGATGAAGTTGCGAGGAATGAAGACAATGGTTTGTTTTTCAGAATCATTCATGGCTGCACCTCCTCAGCTTCCGTTGTAGTTTTGTGATCAGATGGTTGTTTTTCTGGTTCCGTTTCTTTGGTATCATCGTATCCGCCTTCGGGTAACAGTTCGATTTCTTCCGTTGTTAGGACTGGGAGATTTTCATCTGCGTGCTGTTCGTAGGTTTTTATTTCTTCTGTACCGGGAGTCCGTTCTTCCCCATAGAAAAAGTGTCCAATAGAAGAACTGTAATAAACCGGAAGAATGGAATCATCCGATAACCGGAAAGAAAAGTTGATATCGGAAGCATTTGGGTAAGAAGTCTTGTCTTTTAAAAACTGAACAGAAGTTACCGAAGTATTTCCATTATCAGCAATATACGTTTGAATCTCCTGCTGTAATGTTTTTACCTGCCCCTTTGAGAAAAAGTCTTCTAAGGGATCAAAATCTAGGAAGGAGAGTGCACCCGCATTTGTAGAATGCTCAGTCTCGGCAGTTTCATCCTTTGTTGGAGCAGAAGAGGAAGTTGGATTTTCTCCCCGTTTCTCTTTCCAGAAATGAGGGAGAATGAATCCGACTGTAATTAAAAAAAGCATCATCAAGATGGATAAAATCACTTTTTTTCTGTTCATAGGTATCTCCTTTATTTTTTATCGAAGATCCAATACGCATTGGATGTCGCATGGACTTCGGACATCATATCGAATTCACGATTGATGTAGTTTTTAGAATTGTTGTCATTGGGATCGTTGACCAAAACTTTGCCGTCTGCAGTTACGCCCCGCAGTACAATGAAGTGCCCGCCGCTAGTAAACAGCCCGGCTCTTTGAGAACTGATCACTGGATGACCTTCCGATAACGCTCGCAGAACCTGATTGGCATCACTGGTTTGTGTGACGGAGCCACACCCGAAATGGCTGGCGGCTGCCTGAAAATAGGACCAGTAAGTACCGACTCCTGGCATGTAATAAGAATTTCCACACCAGGAAATTGCGTCTACCGGGGTGATGGTAGTGTCTGTAAGATAGCTGGCAATCATAGCAAAACTTGTAGGTCCGCATCCGCTAGAGGCAATGGAACCGCCTCCGTATGGAATGTTTCCATAGTCTGTCTGAAGATAATGGGGGATTTGCATTCCGTTTGCAGGATAGCTGCCACCGCTGTTGGTGATCTGATAGTAGCGAAGAACATGATCTACATACTCTTTGTCTCCATAACGGTCATAAGGCCAGTTTGGTCTGGCACACATCATGTCCGAGTAAGCGATGGCATTTTCTTTGGTATAGCCGCCATCCCGTTCCATGGCCCAGTCAATGTAACCAGAACCATAATTGTAGGCTTGGAGTGCGAGCTTGATTCGGTCTAAATCGGTAGGACCGGTACATCCTGCCTTCTCCAATGCATATTTTAATTCTTGAATTCCGCATTCAATGGAGTATTCCGGATCCGTAATTCCATTTGGTTTATGCGGGTATTTAGTGTTAAATGAGCCTTCCGCTGCCTGCATCACATCCAGTCCTCTGCCGCCGGATTCCTGCATCATAACGGCAAGAATCAATTCCACATATTCACTCATGCCATACTTGGCGGCAATTCGTTCGACTGCAGGACGGTAAGAGAGAACCTCATCAGATAAGTTGATTGCCATGGCAACTCCGGAAGCAGCATTGCCGAAAAAGTTGGTTAAATTTTCGGCATAATCCTGAGCAAGTTTTTTCTGATCATCTGTCAGATGAAAAACATGATCAGCAAAATACGCATCACCTGCATACTGCACTGTGTAGGTATGCCGGGTGAAGGTAACTGTTTGAGTTTGGGGTTCTGCATTTTCGCTTCCTCCCGGATTGCTTTCCCCTTCTGCGCCTCCTTCAATAACTACCTCCATAGTGACCGTTTCTTTTGCAACATCATACGAAAAAAGTCCATCCCTATTTTCGCGGATTAGACTTTTGAGTTTCCCTAGATTGATGTTTTCGTAGTTGTCCTGACTAGCACAGAACTGCGAGATTAGCAGATTGGCATTGATGGAAATGTTGTATGCATAGGGATCATTGATAGTAGCAGTATCCCCTTCCGGAAGCTTTGCAATGGCAGCATTGATTTCAGAAAGAATACCTGTATGACTTTCTTCCAGGACTTCCACAATCGCTTCGCGGGATGCCCGGATATTATCATTGATAATAGTATTGCTGTTTAAAGCGCCGGTATCTTCCATGAGACTTCCGAAGATGAGTCCCGGAAGCATGAGAATAAAAAGGACCGGAAGCAGCAATATGGCAATGATAACAATGATGATTTTTGCAATTCCATGCCGGTTGGCAATCGCAATTCCGATTGTAGCAGTAAATGGACCGCCTGCAGCACCAAAACCAGCTTTCGTTATAGTAGAAGCCGTTTTTAAGGCTTTGAGATGGGAAATGGTACTTGTGCCTACATCCATTGCCTCATCAAATCCGGATGATTCGGTTGCCATTTTTAAATGCGATCCTTTCTTGAAGGTGTCGGCGGAAGTTTCTGTACGATGGATTCGTTGTAGGCTACTTTTCCATCACCAGCATCGTATGGTGTTTTAGAAACTGTATCTTCTGCATATTGCCGATACCAGGTGGATCCGTCCACAGAATGTACGGTGTCAAAATTGCCCTGAGTAGGGGCTGTGTATTGATCAGCATGATACATGGCAAATTCCCGACTGGTTCCATCGGGTGTAGTCTCCACTCCGGTAATCCTTCCACCACCGATTTCTACGTTCGTATAGGAATGATCTGCTTTATTCTCAGTATTGATTCCCATGTAAGACTGAAAAGCAGTTTCCGCCCCTTCCCCGGTAATGGATCCGACTTGCCCGTAATTTCCCTGAGCAATATTACTGATCACATTGTTGGCAAAGTCTCCGCCCTTTTCTAAGGAAGATTGATACAGAGCGTTTCCTATGCTTGGTCCCTCTGTATATCCAGTAGCTGCATTGACAGCGGAGCGCTCTGCTTGGCGACCTACTGCTCCGGCAAGTCCACCGGAAAGAAAAGTTCCTCCGACGGCAGCACTTCCCGGAGAAGAAGATCTGCCATGACCGCCACCACCATGACCACGAAACGAATTCCCAAGGTTACGACCGGCAATCAGAAGTTCTGCCATCATGTTGCCGCCAGTATTTCCTACGTTGATCCCAAGGCTTGCCATGAAACTGTCAATTTTCTGAGAAACCTTTAAAAATGCAATGGCACAAAGGAACCAGACAAAGACATTTCCGGTAACGGTTTCCTTTCCCTGTTCGGCGACTGCCTGTTCAACCTGTGCTTCTGTCAGTTCGGCTGCAAATACCGGAAAAGAACAGAAGAGTACCATGCAGGCAGTAAGTGTCAATAAAATCATTAGTTTTTTTCTGTGTTTCATGTGTTCCTCCCTTCTATATTGACAGTGGATTTGCAATGAAAGTACCGACCATGGAGGTAAACAGACGTAAGCACCAGGCGTTCATCAAAAGAAGAAAAAATTGCCCACCAAGCATTCGGGACCAGCTTTTAAATATGTTTCCGGTTGCCTGAGATGCACCTGTTGCAAAACCGACTGGTGCAGTGTAGATCAGAACTCCCAATAGGATGTAACGTTCTGCGGCTTCAAAAAGAAGCTTTATGTAGTTCCATGCCAGAATCAGTACCAGGATCAGGGCAACGATAGCAACAGCGCCGTTGGCACATACACCTAAAATGACGGTGATGACAGAGTTAAAGGAACTAAATTCCAATGGAGGAAGGTCTTCAGTAAGAATCCAACCATAGGGAGTTCCCGCTATATCTAGCAGAAGATCTACAATGTCTTTTGCATAGAAGGTAAGGAAAAGGAACATAAAGGTCCGAAGCGAGAGTTTGATGGGATCTTCCGCATCAATTCCCGTACCCATAAAATAGTTCTTAAAAAGCTGCCATACCCAGTTCAGGAGAATAAGTCCAATCGCCAGTGCCAGAAAAATCTGATACATAGTTTCGGCTGCCGGAAAGTAACGGAGAAAGGTATCCATAGAGCATCCCAATGCACCTAATACAGAGGTAGTAATCAGATCCAGAATATTCATAACCTGTTCGGCAATCCATTCTACAATTCCGTCAAGTATTCCCATAATGACGACTCCTTTCTCTGTACGTTATCCATTCCATTTTCCACCTGCGAAGAATGGTGTGATGTAAGCCATGATAAATCCAAGCCCATTCAAGATAGCCCAGGTAATGATGATTCGCTTGAGCCATGCGCGGGATTCATCTACGGTTTTTCCGCTTTTTGAAAAATTCATCAGTAATAGTGCGACCGATGCAGTTACGACAGCAGCAATCGTGGAGATTAGAATGATCTGGTTGTATACGTCTTTCATAATTTCTGAAGCTTTGTCCCAGATAGTAGCAGCCATAACTGGCTGCACATTACAGGCAATCAGGGTGAACATCAGAAAGCCTGCGTACAGATATTTTCCATAATCCCGATGGCGTTTTTTGCCTGGTGGGGAATCTTTGAATACATGATATTTCATGCAAAAACCTCCTTCATAAAAGAGGGCAAAGCGAAATGCATCACCTTGCCTTGTGCTTATAGTTTCCTGCCTCGACAGCTTCCGGTTGGTCAATACATTGGGAAGCATTGGATATTCAGTTGTAACGGACTCCTTTCCTGCAAACAAAAACACGCCTATAACCGGAAGTGAGGCTGATTTCCGGAAAAGACGTGTCCTGCTTTGCATATTTTTTTGACAGTATCATTCTAACATGGGTAGATTTCCCTGTAAATCGCAGAACTGTGCCAGATAATGACATTGATGTGCCGGATTAGGGACAAAGAGAGAAAATAGCATTTGAGGGAGATTGCGGATGAAAAGGTGTGAGTGTATAATGAAAATGAAAAGAGACAGGAAAATGTGAAATTGTGGAGGCAAAAGGCTATGGAAGAAAATAAAACAACAATAGTGGAAAAAACTGTTAAATCAGGCATTACATTTGGTAGTGCATTGGCTATGGTAATAAGTTATACAACATGGAAATCTGTTGGGTGGGCAATTTTTCATGGCTTGCTTAGTTGGGGATATGTGATTTATTTTGTTTTACGCTATTAAATTAATATTTGGAGTAACAAGTTTATGATAAGACCTTTAGTGAAGAAAGATTATGATATAGTGATAGATATAGTAAATACGAACTGGAAAAACATATATTCAAATTATGTAAATCCGCTCTTGCTAAATGAAGATGGCTGTAAAGAGCGTGAAGAAGAATTAAGGCATGACTTTCAATCAAAACGACTGTCTGAATATGTTTGGGAAGAGAACGGTCAAGTTTTAGCTTTATTATCAATAGGCAAAACGGCAGATACAGATAAACGAAAGGCGTTTGAAATTTGGCGTATTTATGTGACTCCAGAGGCACAGGGACATAATATTGGTAGCCAATGCATTGCCTTTTCTGAACAAGAAGCAAAAAAGAGAGGCTATCAAGAGATTATTATATGGGCATTTCAAGAGAATAGAAAAGCAATAGCTTTTTATCAAAAGAATGGTTATGTGATTGATAAAAGTGAATGTTTGGGATGGCCATATTTAGCAATCGGAACTCGTTTAGTAAAAATGATTTGAAAGTGAGGCGAAGGTTGTGAAAAGCATTCTAAAATCCGTAGGATATATATTCTTTTATATGGCGTTTCAAATGATCATAATGTCTATGATTTCGATGGCAACGGGGATTATGAGTGGAAGTAAAGAACAGATGGAAATGTTTATGAACAATAACATGATGGTTCTGACTGTAATTAGCAATATTTTAACTATTATTGTTCTGATACTTTTTATTAAACTCCGTAGAAAAAGCGTGTCAGAAGAAATTCAAGCAAAAAGAGTAGATATTAGAAATTATGTGTTGCCTTGTGTAATTACATTTACATATTCTATGGCGTTTTCATTGCTTACCTATAACATGAGCTTTGAAAATACTAAGATAGTACAGAATGGAGTGGAGTATTATTCTAGGTTAATGCCACACTTGGGAATGATATTGCAAATCATAGCTCTTTTACTCGTAGCACCAATAACGGAAGAATTTATTTGCAGAGGAATTATCTTAACGAAACTACGCAAGGAACATGGGGCAATGTTTTCGATTGTGTTAAGTGCATTACTTTTTGCATTTCTTCATATAATGGCAGGCGGTGTGATTTTAGTATTGGGTTCATTGATAGCAGGTGCGATATTGGGAGTAATTTGTATAAGAACAAAATCTTTGTTACCTGCAATAGTAGCACATATATTTGCGAATCTACCTGATTTTATAATTCCAATCCTACCTGAATTGACAGCGACATTACGATATGGATTAGTAATAGTATTTGCTTCAGTCTTTGTATGCGCAATTTATATATTTATGAAGAAGAAATAATTGATAAACTATAGGTTTCAGAAGAGGAGGGAACAGTATGAAAACTATTTTTCAAAGGGACAAAATAACAGAGCCGGCGTTGTTTACACCAGTTGATACTACGAAAAAAATAGAAAACTTTCCAGAAATCTGTGTTTCCACATTCTCGGAAAAAATCATTCAAAAATTTTCTTCTTTAAAAGATGTAGAAAAAATTGCAGAGCTTTACACAGCAAACGGAGCGTTGCCCGTTTATAAGATGAGATATAAAAATCAAGAGATTGCGTTTTATTTGTCCAGAGTTGGCGCGCCAGCATGTGTGTCTGGATTTGAAGAAGTTGTAGCAATGGGAGCAAAGAAGTTCGTCTTATTTGGTTCCTGCGGGGTGTTGGATGACGAGAAGGTAAAAGATCATATTGTGATTCCGGTTTCTGCAATTCGTGACGAAGGGACAAGCTACCATTACATAGCGCCATCAGAGAAAATAGACATGGAGGATCATGCGATTTATGTATTAGAAGATGTATTGAATACTTGTGGATATTCTTATGTAAAAGGAAAAACATGGACTTCAGATGGAATTTATAGAGAAACAGTACCCGTTATTCAGGAACGTAGAGAAGAAGGCTGTCTGGTGGTTGAAATGGAATGTGCATCTATGCTGGCTGTTTCCAAGTATAGGCAGATTCCGTTTGTGCAATTTTTGTATGGAGCCGATAATCTAAGTTCAGAAAAATGGGAAATGAGGGATTTGGAATTATATGGGCTTACTGAGGCAGAGAAGTATATGTTATTAGCCTTTGAGATTGGATTAGCATTGTAATGAATGTGGGAGAAAAAGGATGAGAAAAAATACAGGATTTGGAATAACAAAGTTTATGCTTATAATATCAAGCTTTTTATTGATCGTAATAATCAGTGGATTTTTAATTTCAGGGAAAGTTAAGGGGCAAATGGAAAATCAGAATTATCTGTTATCATCCACAGAAGAACAGAAAATATTTGAAGAAATGCTTAATGAAAACGAGATTCCTTATGAGAAAATTTCAGATACGTCATTTAGTGTGGAAAAAGAATGGAAAGATAAGGCGGATGATATTTTTAATAAGCTTTTAAGTAACAGTAATAACAGTTAAAAAGAGCCTTGATTTCTAATATTTCCCAGTGTATGATTTAATTAAGAGTGGTAATTAGATACCATATCTGATGCCCTCAGTAAAATTTAATTTATTTCTATGTTAAGGCATAGCATCCATCAACTTTTCAGGGGTATCGTGGATGCTATGCTTTATTACTTTTAGATATTTTGTTTGATAATTCGTGTAATGATGCCAACAGCTACATTACGGTCTTCATCAATATGGGTGACAACAAAGGACACCTTATCTTTCTTTCCAACGGTGCGGCTATCGTAGCAGCTATGAGCGATTGCGTTGACGCCAAGCTCCAGTCGGACAAATACGGTTCCTTTATGGATATCTTCCACAGTTCCGGCATATTTGCCCTGAACATGACATTTCTTTAAGTTTTCTCTGCTGGTATTTCCTTCTACGCTCTTTACATCTGCCTGAACGGAAAGTGTTTCAGGTGTGTCGCCTTCTACGTTCAGAATACGTACCAAAATGTGTTCCCCTACATGGAAGCGTTCTCTGGCATCACCAAGCCAGTCGAAGGATAAATCTCTGGCAGGAATGGAAGTTTCTATACCAAAAATTTCAGCGCGGACAACCTTTTCAGCAACAGCAATGACTCTGGCCTGTACGATACGGTCCACATACACTTTGCTTTGTCCGGAAGAGTCCTGATCCAGATAGAAGATTTGGCGTTTTTTCAGCATGGCTTCTTTGCGACTTGCAACAATGCTGCGTGTTTTGGTGTCCAACCCTTTGATGATAAAGTCTATTTCACAGCCAAGCATATTGTTGAGGACTTTATTCTGACGTAGAGACAGATCCCCATAATCGTGTGTTTCATCTTGAATGAGGTTGATCATCATCTCTGTAATTGGAATCACTACTCGGAATTCTTTGTAATAGATAACAGCAATCAGATTGCCAGCTTCTGTTTTTTCGATACCACCGAGTGTGCCGGTTAGGATTTTTCTGGTGCGGTAGGCATTCTGGATGTCGTGCCAGATAAGATCTGCTTTTGACTGGGCAGTTTCTAAGACTGCATCAGAATCAAGGGTTAAAATGGCTGCGTTTGTGTTTGTTACATCGTTTGGCATAATGTGTCTCCTTTCGTACTTATGACATAATAGATTTTTTATCTAATGGAACCATTTCAGATTCTGGGAAATTATCTTCCGTTTCCTCTGAGAAAAATTCTGAATGGAATTCGTCATAATTTGGTTCCTGATAAACAGGTTCAGATATATAGAGTGGCTCTTGTACTTTTTTTCTGGCTGTATTTCCAGATGCAGAGCCGCGTTTTTTTCGAGTGGCAGTAGCCGGAGATTTTGGCATATAATCCGATTCTTCATGAATTCCATTTTCACGCCACGCCGGAATATGATCAGATGCTTTTCGTGGAATTAGTTTCTTTGCGTCCGGATGTAGTGTATAATCGTATTTTTCCACACGAAGTACCTTCTGTCCGCGCAGAATAATCAACGCTTCATCGAGTGGAAGGCGTAAGATTTCATCAGGAGTTAGGAGCTTGCGTTTTCCAATAGATTTTGTACGGCGGTATTCCGGTGTGTAATCGGAGACTCTCCAGCTATTGAGTTGTTTGGCTTCGCTGCTGACACCGACAGTTACATCGCCACTCCGATTACTGATAAATGTAGCTGTAACCTCATCCGTACATCCCAAAAATAACTGAGTATCACAGTTGCCGATGATTTCCTGCCATTGGTTGAATGGATAGCGATTCTGCATCTGAGGCAAATTTTGAAAGATACAGGAAATGCTAAGATTACGGCTTCGGATTACACTAATTTTCTTATTCAATTCCAGAATAGCCCCAGTGTTGGCAAGTTCGTCAGCCAGTATATGTACAGCAACAGGTAACTTTCCATCTTCTCCATACTTGTCTGCATAACGAACCAGTTTGATAAAGATGAAAGTCATAAACAGAGAGGACAAAAAATCAAAGGTACTGTCCTGATCAGAGGTAATGCAAAAGTAGGCACATTTCTGTTTCCCTGGAAGTGCCAGATCTATTTCATCATAAGAGGTAATTTGCCGAATGAGTTTATTCTGAAATACCTGAAGTCTGGCACCTAAGCCGATAATAACACCGCTTCGCACAGTATCACTGGCCTGCTTGTAGATACAGTAAGGAACTTTTGCTGGATGGGATACTGGGAGCAGGTCAAAAAGACTGTTCAGTTCCTTTTCGGAACTCATGGTCAGCAGCTTATAAACCTGTCCAATATTTCTGGCTTCCGGCGAAAAACCCTGATCCACATAGAGAACCAGGGCTTTTAGCAGATTCATCTCCGCATTATCCCAGAAATGATCTCCTTTTCCAGAACCCGTATTCTGGATAATAACATCTGCAAATACTTGAGCCATCGTTTCCTGCCCGTTGATTTCACCCAGACAATTCCAACTGTCGGAGTTTTCCGGATTGACCAGATTAAATGCTTTTACGGTATAACCTTCATTTTCCAAATAAACAGACATGCTTTCATAGAGTTCGCTTTTGGGATCGGTAATGATTAAACTTTCTCCTCTGGTAACACACTGGAAGATCATATTGCGGGCGAAGGCGCGGCTTTTCATACTTCCGGATGCGCCGTAGACAGCAATGTTTCTATTTAGCCGCGTTTTATTTGGAAGACATACAGCTTTCCCATTCAGTTTTCCTAGAATGGTTCCCTGATTTTTCTTTACATCTCCAGCTAATTCCAAAACTTTAAACATTTCATCCGGAGTCATAAATCCGGAAGTGCCGTAGGTTCCCTGCGTGGAGTAATTAAAATTTCGGTCACGATCACTGATTTCTCCATTTCGGTCATTTCCCATTCGCATCAGCAGGAAGGTAATCACTCCAAATACAGTCAGACACAGAAAAATCCCATACAGATTGTACGGGAAATGGTGTAGGATTGTATGGATACAGTCAAGCGGATGAAGGGAAGCAGGTTTTGGATAAGTACCGTTCCCGGCAAAATTTCCAGCCGCCGTCCATTCCTGATAATTTTTTATGAATTGTGCTACATACCCTCCAGCATAGACGGTACAGGCACAGATGGGGAGCAGATAAAGAAGCTTCCACCAGTTACGGCTTTTCATGGAAAAACCCCCTTTTGAATTTTTGAAAGTCAATACTGGAAAACTGTATATCTGCGGTTAGATATTTCCGCAGACAAGGAATCTGAAAGTCAAAGCATACCAGGATTCCTGAAAGATCATATACATTCAAACCAGTATTGAAACGGTTGATTCGTTGCATGTCAAAATCATAAGCAAGCAGGACGGGATGGTTCTGACTATCTATGCCGTCATGCTCAATCGGCAGTTCTTCTTGGTGAGAGAAATAGTCTGATAACAATAACCGATTAAGTTGCTGCAGCATTTGTGGTTGCACAAGCAGACGCAGTAGACATTCACCATACTCATTGTTTGGCAGATAATGAAAATGCTCATAGGTAGTATCCAAAATAAAGAGCGTTTTTCGGTATCCACCAGTGCTTGTCAGCAAACGATAGGCAGTATCCATATCTTTTCCAGTCATAATTGCTCGTATAGCAGGTCTTCCATGATAGGGGCGCCCCTGCAGGTAATGCTGCAGAAAAGCAGTAAGTCTAACTTCAGTCTTATATTCCCACTTCAGGATGCTATTTCCAGTATTATAGAGCGCGTAAACACACTGCGGGGATAATAGAATCCCGACGCTTCGAGAATTACGGATTTTTGTTGTGTCATAGCCGAGTGCTTTGATTTCTCTGGAATTATAATAAAGTGGCAGACGTTGTGGAAAACTGTTATCTGCTTCGCAGGTTTTGTTGAAAATATCGGGCTTTTCATCATAGAAGATGGGAATGCCGGCATGTAATAAAGTTAGATAACTTTCCGCTTTTTGGTGTAAACGGGTTCTTCTGGGCAGTTCACTGCGAATCAGATTCGTTTCAGTATTTCCAGTAAGGTAATCATGGAAGCGGAGTGTATTTTGAGAGAGCAGAAGTTCTTTGGCACGTTTGGTTAAGCGATAACCTCTTAGCTGATCCCGATAATGTGTGCGGATCAGTTTTTCTTTTTTTAGTTCAGTTATAATCTTTTCGGCATAAGAACTGCTTTCTATTAGCCGGTGTAGTTGATTGACCGGAAATTCTCCACTGATTCCGATCATTTCCAGAACCTGATATTTCATAGAGTCTGGTTTTATCAAAATAAGTCACCTCAATTCAGTTATTACCTATGCTAGCCTATACTTGGGTAGCCTGGAAGTATTTTCTGGCATAAAAACAGCAGAGATTATAAGGTCTCTGCAGAAAGATTACCCATGTCGGATATTTGTGTGGAAATATCACGAAATTTCCGATATGGTTCTTATACACTTTTGCCGGCTTTTGATCCAACCGGGGAAGGCTTCGCAATCCATGATAGAAACGATAGTATGGTCATGGGTTCCCAGTTCCGTTGTATGATAAGAGTCACATAATAATCCGGTATCATCTACCAATACATAGGCGGCAATGGTGTCCAGAATTTGTTTAAACTCCAGATTGTCATAATCGCGGATGCGATGCAGTGAAAGGTTCTGGTCATATATCTGGCTAAAACAAACTACACAGTTTTGGTATAGTTGAATGGGATGTTCCAGAATGTAGGTCTGCAAGGCGAGATTTAATGGCTCATGTAGGAAAGCAGTATTGGTTCTTACCTTCCGTTTGGGTAAAAGACCAGGCAGCGTAATGGTTAGTGTTTGTTCGGAACTGGAAATTTGGATTCCCTGCACGTCTGCAGCCTGTTTCAGATAATCTGATTTTCCGCTGGAAGAAATAGTGAATACCAAATTCCTGAGTTGGCATGTAATACGTTCTGATTGCAGGGCAGTACTGGTGCTTAGTTCCTCATAACGCTTGCCATATACTTTTATGTCTGTGGTCTTCAGTGCAAAAAGCGTGTTGTTTAGCCTTTGTATTTCATCTTCAATCTGTTGAAGGCGCTCGTAAATGGTTTTATTATTCATAGGACCTCATTTCTTTGTATAGTAACTGACAACTCCGCTGGTAGTATCTACTAAGCAAAAGGCTACCACATTGTCTATGGTGACCTTTCTAGCCTGCCCCTCATTTTCTAAGATAACCAGCCGTTTTACTTGGTCTGCAGATTGCGATTCCATTACATGATTGATAAGATATTCCTGTCCCGGTGGAATATATAAAATCTCATACCATTCATCTTTTGAAAAAAAGTTGAGTTTTATTGGAAAATCTCCGTTTGTATGGTAGACAACTGCGCTTTTGAAGTCCAATAGAACCCAAAATGCGGAAATCATGCCATAATCCGGATTGGATGCTGATTCGGTAGTATCACAGAGGAAGTCTTTTTCTTTGTCATGGATAATCCTGCCCTGTTTGACAAGGCTGGTAATCAGAGATTTGATAGACTCTCTGTTTTTGGGAAATAGCCGCAAAACTTGCTCATATAAAAGAGTATGATATGTTGTGACAAAACGTAGTAGTTCGGCTCCTTCCCCGTTATAAAGTTCATTTCGTGTTTTCATGGGTATCTCCCTTCTATTCATTATAATAGGAAGTTTTACTTACGCTGTACGTACAGACTGCGTTTCTTATTTGATGTAAGTATGCTGTACGTATAGCAGAAGGAATCTTGCTGTCAGCGATTGGTTTTCGGGTACAAAAAAAGCACCATATCAGGTGCGGAAAAATTAGGAATACTATAAGCAATACCTATTGTAACATGGGTAAAATTCCCCTTCAATCGCAGAAACAGGTCAATGTAGTGACAATATTATGCCATTTTATTCTGGGAAGAATTTATTTAGCGTATCTAAGGTTTGTTTTGCAGAAAATCCCCAAAGGATACTGCTTAATGCATTGATGGCTGCCTGACGTTTTCGGTAATAAGTGCGGTAGGAGATGTTTGCAATATGTTCTTCCAATGCTTCCAGAATTTCGTCAGTATTCTTCAACTCCTGTGGCGAGAGGAAGGCATAGTATAAAATCCAGTAATACTGTTCTCCATGTTTGTGATTTTTGCGGAGAAGATCAACGGAAGAGAGCAGCAACTTGATCATCTTATTGCTTCTGGAGATACTTTTTGCCCATTCTTCTATCTGGCTTCCGGTTAAGTCAGCACCAGCAGCATAGATAGAGTCCAGAAATTCGTCTATGGTGGTCTTATATTCTAGTTGAAACTGTATTTCTACTTGCCGGACAGCCACCTTCAGACTGTAAGTGGAATCCCTATAGCACCGAAGTAGTTTGTATGTATCGTGATACAATGGATTGTCTTCAGGAGATACAACTGGAGGATAATGTTTTCCTGCCATGTTTATTCACCTCCCTTCAGCAGTATTTCCGGTATTTCGGAAAAGGATGGACTAGAAGATTGTGTTTGTGTTCGCACAGACGGAATGGTTTTAGCTTTCGGCTTTTGCGGTTTGATCTTTAGCTCAAAATGGTAAGATGCACTTCCCAGAGGGCAGATAATACGTAGTGAATATCTATATACTATATCCTTGCAGGCTGATAATGGAGATAATATATACTTGGCTTTTGGACATCGACAGCACACAATACCTTGTGTTTCCAGCATTTCAGCCACTTTTCGGACGATGGTTTTTGTGTGCGGTTCTGGAACGCAAAAGCCTTCTTGTGAAACGATGATTTGTTCATCAACAATAGATTCCGGAACGCAGGAAACGATAGTTTCCTCAGTAGGTACTTCATCAGGAATGTGAATTGGTAATTCCATTTTCATAGCGATTTCCTCCTTGTCAATCATTACGTCGCTTATATTGAACATGACAGACAGATAATTATTGAGATAGATCATGCTGCCATGTTTCCCAGAATAAGAAATTAAAGTTATCATGTCATTGCTTTCCAGTTTCTTCAGCAGTCGTGAGACAGATGATTTAGATTGCTGCCAGCGTTCAGCCAGATATTGATAACTGAAGAGTGGATTACCGGTCTGATTTCTGAAGTAAACAACCGGACCGGAATCAGAACAACGTACAGAAGGATCGTTATAGACTGCATGGATCCAAAGATCCAGAAGAGCATCCATCTCAGAACATTTTCCCATGTGAATCAGCTTATGAACATTTGTAATTGGAAAAAAGAAAAATCCAATGTCTTTCTTGCAGGGGTAATTATAGGAAAGAGCTGTATTGTCTTTGGGCCAGTCTACGACCTTGTATCTGATAATGCGATTTTTCTCATGTAAGGTGTAAGTCAGGAAATTTTGTTCTGCCAAAGTATCCAGAACAGAAAGAACCTGGTGCTGAAACCGGAAACGGAACTGATGCTGCAGTTCTTTCAGTGTGCAGATCCATTCTCCCGGAGCAACAGTATAGGTCAGATGTTCTATGTTACGGTAGGATGAAGAGTAGTTTGCATAGGAGCAGAGAATCAGGAAATAAAAAAGACAGGAACTTCCGTTTGTACGAATGTTTCTGTCTTTGATGAGTGTTTGTATAAATTCCCGGTAAATCCGGCAGCGTGGAAAATCCACAATTTGTTTTAATTCTAATTGGTAATCCATAGATAATAATTCCTTTCTAATTGCGTAATAAGGTTTATGTGTGGTAAAATACTCTAAAAGAGTTCCGTGCATAGTGTGTATGCATATAGTCTTTTACGTTCTTTGTGGGAAGAGAGCCTGCTAATTGCTTGGTGGCTGAACGTAGTTCAAATCAAATTGTCGCTAATTAAATGCTAAGTACACAGCAGAATACGTCAGGGAATGGGATGGAATTTGAGGCTATTCCATCCCGTTAAAATCCTCAAAAAACCCAGGAAATTAGGGACTTCGCAGGGTATGAGAGGAGCTTAGGTGATACGTTAGTTAATTGGGTTGCAAGTTCTCCTAAGCGTGGGGTCGGAGGTTCAAATCCTCTCATGGACGCCAGCAGACAACGCTGCAAGCCTTTATTCATAAGGGTTTGCAGCTTTTTTTGTTAAGCCGCAAACTTTTGTTGAAACCATCTACCAGGGTTGGAGGGTTACTTTTTTGTTTATGCGTTACAATGAATTTTTTGCTAATTGGAAACGAACCAAAACGGAGAGCTTGCTAAGAAAAATGGACTTCTTGCTAATATGAGCATGAAGTGTTCATGAGCAAGTAGCGGAGCGGATTGCGAATGTCCGCTGTCCTTAGCCTGCCTTTTGAGCGGTAAGCAATGCTGCGAGGGTACTTGCAAGCTCCGGAGATTTTTGAAGCTGTTCTACCAATGCTGCCAGGTCTAAGGTTTGTGCCTGAGGCTGTTCCGGCTCCTGGAGAGGTTTTACATTCCGCAGATCAGGATTAGCATAAAAGGCACTCTCAAACTTCTGGGCATTGATCTTACGGTCCTCGTCAAGGATGTGGGCGTACACTTTTGTAATCATATCAATTTCAGCATGGCCCGTATCTCCCTGTGTGGCTTTCAGATCGCCGTGGTTAAGTTTCAGCTTATAAGTAGTGCTGGAATGTCTGAGAGAGTGGAACACCACATTAGGCAATCCGGCTTTTTCTTTCAGCAGAGAAAATTCTTTCTCAATAATCCGGTTCTCACATGGCCTGCCATTAGGCAGCGCAACCACTAAATCATAATCCTGGTATTCCTCACCGAGGAAGCTCTTTAGCTCATCCTGTGCTTTTTTCCACTCACGGAGGATATAAGCAACGGTTTTCGGTAGCCAGACTTTTCTCTCACTTGATTGTGTTTTCGGTTTCTTCAAGATCAGCCGAGTGCTGGTATTAGGCATAAGCGGAGTGAAGATATGGAAAATATCTTTTTCTCCTATCATTTCAATGGCCTGTTTGGAAGCTCTTATCAGTTCTGCCTCAATGTAAACATAAGCATTATCCGCCGCTATGTTTTCATCCTCAATGTGAACATTCTTCCAGGTCAGACCAAGAATTTCTCCCATCCGCAAAGAACACGCAAAAGCAAGGTTCATAGCAACATACAATTTGCTGTCAGTACACTGGTCCAGAGCGATACAGATAGTATCGGCATCCCAGATGTCACGCTTTTTGTACTCTGTTTTTGGTAATATGGTGTTCTCAAAGGGATTTTTTGCAATCAGCTCCCAGCGGACAGCCTGCTTAAAGGCACACCGGAGAAGTTTGATGATCTTCTCAATGTTCTGATTGGAAATAAACTCTGTTTTCGGTTTTCGGTTCCTCTTACAAACAGGAGGGGTCTTTTGGAGGGTCTGAATGTATTTGTCTACCACACGGGGAGTAATTGCCTGAACCTCCATATCACCGATGATCGGATTGATGTAGTTGGCAATCAGGGCGGTTTGGCTGTCATACATGGACACGCCCCATTGCTTTGCCCCATAGGTGGAAACAAAATCATATAGGAAATCAGATACTTTCTGATTGTTGGGAGGAAGAAAAGTACCGGTGTTGATCTGGTTCTCAACCTCTGCTTTCCGTTTCAGAGCCTCTTTATGGGTATGCCAGGTTTCCCACTTTTGTTTCGTTTCTCCATTTTCGTCTATGTAGTTGTAAACAACAGAATATGCTTTTTTTCGTTTGATGATGGATGCTATGATCGATCTTCCTTTCTTTGTCCGTTAGAACGCCTGAGCGTCTAACCATTCGTCAAATGATTTTTTGGAAATTCGTATGGCATTACCAACCCGAACGGTTTTGAAATGTCCCTCTTTTACAAGGTTATATGCAGAAGTACGGCCGATGTTCAACATCACGGCTATATCTTCAACCTTGTAAGTTCTCTGTTCGGGGACATTGCCAGGTGTACGATTTTCGGCCTGGTTCATAATGTCCTCCTTTCAGCAGCCGATCAATCATACAAAACATAACTTCTATCATCATTATGCCGCGCTTTATATGAATTGTCAGCTGCTAATAAAAAGTTTTCGATTTATCCATATTGAAAAAGGACAAAACAGACGGCCATTGGCATGGCTCCACGGGAATTTCACCCCCGCATGGTTCTCATTCGGCCCTACCCATTGCTTGCGACGCTATTAACGCTCGAACTGATGGCTGTAAGGGAGTATCATTGTCCTCTTTGGGTATCATGGCCCACAGCCTGCCAAAGCTGTTTCGTGGCATGGTATTGATCGCTCGCTTAAAAAGGTCATGGCGTACCTGCCAGATGGCTCCACCTAAAGAGAATGTATCTGCCTGTCCTATGCTGTCACGGAGTTATCGTCCGGACTTTCTTTGTCAAGGTGCATTTATGGCTCCGGTATGGTTCAAATACCAGGCGAGGAAAGAGAGGACAAAACACGCCTGTAATATGTACCTTAGACCGGAAGAACCTTGAAACTTGTTACAATGCTATACAACAGCTTTGCCTCCAGGCGAAGCCTCATATCTTCGTCTATACAGAGGTGTTCGTTGCCGTATTCATCTTTCATAGGTCTCATGGCGAGGAAACGAATATAGCCCTTGTAGTGGTTGAGTACAGCGTTCAAGGCTCTCTCGTCACCCTCTGAGGCTGCCAGGATCACCGGCAGCGGTATGGGTTCTCTTATGTTTCGGGCCATTCAAATCCCTCCTTTTCCAAATACTCGCGTAGTTCTTTTAAGACATTGTTGCGTCGCTTACTGATGGTAGATCGGGCTGCATTTAGTTGTTGACTGATTTCAAGGTCGGTCATTCCCAGAAAATAAGATAGCAGAATAACATCTCGCTTATCTTCTGGTAACTGTGCCAATGCAGCCGCTAACAGTTCGCCCACAACAACCGTTTCTCTGCCAAGCACTTCAAAGATATATTCATCCTGAAAATACCTGTCATAGGAGGCGGCTTTCGTCAGTTCATCCTGTGTCATATCATCCAGAGATTTTTCCCGATCACGCTGCTTTGCATATTCATTGAGAATACGGTTAGCCTCGTTCTTCAAAACTCTGGTACAAAATCCACCAAACTGATTTTGAACACGCTGCTCATAGGAGTCTTTCATTTTCTCACCTCCTTTCGCAACCAGCAAAAGTGGGTGATGGACTTCCTCCCTTTCGCAGGGGTAATCACGGAAACCGCAATTTGGCTACCTTGAAAGAGAAAAAATTTGAAAAGTTTCTGTGAGAAACTGAGTACAGTCCAAAACGCAGAAAAGCCCGACTGCATAATGCAGCCGGGCAAAACAAAAACTGTTATATGATGATGTGTGTGTTCATCCTTATGGCCGTAATGATCTAATTTATCAGTCAGGCTTTTTTTGACAAGTTAGAAGGATGAAAAGCAAATAAGGACATGGTGATACCTCCTGGATACCGCCGTGTCCTTAAAAGTGGGTGACTTTAATACACCCTCTGTATTCTCATTTTTGAAAAAGAAAACAGCGGCTTTGATTGTTATTTCAAAACCGCCGTAGGGCTACTGTATTTTGTTTAGTCGCATAGATACCCAGCCGCCAAAACAACGGTTTTTTTATTATCCCGTTGGGCGGTTGTTTCCATTTAGATTGCTTTGAGTTCTCGGTTAAAATAAGTGACACCCGAAATTATAATAAGCGCAATACCCGATCCAATCATAATCCACTGCAAAGGAAGAATATCCGCCAATGGACCAAATATAGCCATACCAATCGGCAAAAAGCCGGAGTACATTGTTCCGAGTAATCCAAAGACACGCCCTTGCATAGATGTGTCTGTTTTTTCTTGCAGCATAGTGGTAATTGCAATTTGCACTATTGTCAATGCACCTCCGTAAAATACCATTTAGCTAAGTTAGAGTATAAAATACTGTTATTGGC
>JAPFCT010000041.1 GCA_026169575.1 Faecalimonas sp. | reverse complement strand
GGTCTGTGTTGCGCCCGGTGAGCGCCTTTATCAAAGTTGTCTTTCCGTGGTCAATATGACCTGCGGTTCCGATAATGATATTCTTCATCTGTACTGCCTTTCTACCTTCGGGAAATCTCTCCGCCCCATCTTCCGGGACGGAGAGATCTGCCTCTCATTACTCTAATATCTTTTCTTCTTTTAACATCTCCGCAATCTTCGGATACCATTTTCTGTCCACAGTCCGGACATCGATCACAATCTTATCATTCATTGTGCGGACAACCATCGGAACAGACATGTGTCTGAACCGAAGTTCCAGCTCTGCCGTCGTGATCTTCTCCGGGTGGATCGTCACAGCCATACTCGGGATCCGCTCCAGCGGCAGAGATCCTCCTCCGATCTGTGACTCGCACGGCTCTGTCTGGATCTTCGCCGGAAGTTCCGCCTCCTTTAACAACTGTTCCAGCTCTTTTGCATCTTCTGTGATCTCCTCGATCTCTTTTGTGATCATCCGAAGCGCCGGGATATTCTGGATTGCTTTCTCCTCGGACAAATATTCCTGCAGAACAACCTCCAGGGTTGCCGCTGTAAACTTGTCGATCCGAAGCGCTCTTGTCAGCTGGTTTTTCTTCATCTGATCGATATATTTCTTCTTGCCGACAATGATTCCCGCCTGCGGTCCGCCAAGCAGCTTATCCCCGCTGAAGCATACGACATCCGCGCCGTTTCGCACAGAATCCTGCACCGTCGGCTCATAAGTCAGTCCATATTTGCTCAGATCGATCAGCACGCCGCTTCCAAGATCCTCGATCACCGGGATCTGATGCTCCTGCCCGAGCGGCACAAGCTCTGCAATGCTGACATTGTCTGTAAATCCGACGATCCGGTAATTGCTCGTATGTACTTTTAACAGCGCTGCCGTCTCCTCTGTGATCGCATTTTCATAATCTGTGTAATGCGTCTTGTTGGTCGTGCCGACTTCCACAAGCGTCGCCCCGCTCTGCTCCATGACATCCGGGATCCTGAACTTGCCTCCAATCTCCACAAGCTCTCCTCTGGAGACGATCACTTCTTTCCCTTTGCCCATAGTGCTCAGGATCAGCATCACCGCCGCCGCATTGTTATTGACTGCCATCGCCGCCTCTGCCCCCGTGATCTTGCAGAGTAATTTCTCAAAATGCGAGTAGCGCTCTCCTCTCGCCCCCGCCTCTAAGTTATATTCCAAATTTGAATAATTCATTGCAATATCCGCAATATGCCTCATATGACGCTCTCCGATCGGCGCACGTCCGAGATTGGTGTGCAGGATTGTTCCGGTTCCATTGATCACCGTGCGCATATTCGGTGTATGCATCGCCTTCACAGCTTCCCGGATCCGTCCAGGCAGCTGTTCGATCTTCTGGATCCCTTCCGCCTCATCTTCACATCTTCCGATCAGTGCCCGGAGGCCATCCATCTCCTCCCGCACCGCCTCGAGTACCGTGTCATAGCTGTACTGTCCGATCAGTTCCTGGATCTTTTCATCTTCCAGAAGCACATCTACTTTCGGTATCCTGCGGTATAATAAATTCTTATTCATCTCGTTTCCCTTACTTCAGGTGAATCAGCTTTTCACCCTTTGCCAGTACCTTTCCAATTATTGATATTTTCGTATCCATTCCCTTTGCTGCAAAATCTGCCAGCATTTCTTCCACCGCATCCGGCGAAACACTGATCAGAAGTCCTCCCGACGTCTGAGGATCGTACAGAAGATCGACATAGTGCTCTGCCACTTCCCCGCAGTCGACCTGATCGATCGAATATCCGCGGTTCTTATACGCTCCCGCCGGGATCAGTCCCATCTGTGCATATGCGATCGCATCTTCCAGATACGCGATATCCTCTACATGCAGTTCAAAGGTTACTTCACTTGCCGACGCCATCTCGACACAGTGACCTAACAGTCCAAATCCCGTAATATCTGTGCAGGCTGACACGTCATACTTCTCCACAACTTCCTTTGCCTTCTTGTTCAGAGATGCCATCACGGTGACTGCTTCCTTCACAGCCGCCTCTGATGCCATCTCCGCCTTGATCGCTGTGTTGACGATCCCGGTACCGATCTGTTTTGTCAGGATCAGCACATCTCCCGGTCTGCACCCGTAGTTTTTGAAAATCTTATCCGGGTGCACAAAGCCTGATACGCAGAGCCCGTACTTTGGCTCATCGTCCTGCACAGAGTGTCCTCCTACGAGCACCGCTCCTGCCTCTTTCACTTTGTCTGCTCCTCCGGCAAGGATCTCTCCTAACACTGCCGGATCCAGGCAATTCGGAAAGCCTACGATATTCAGTGCGATCTTCGGCTCTCCTCCCATCGCATAGACATCACTGAGCGAATTTGCCGCTGCAATCTGACCGAAGGTATAAGGGTCATCCACAATAGGAGTGAAGAAGTCCACGGTCTGAATCAGTGCAATATCCTCTGTTACTTTATAGATTGCCGCGTCATCGGACGTCTCGATGCCGACGAGCAGATTGTCATCATGAAATTTTGGTAGCTTACCCAACACCTGGGCAAGTGTCTCTGGACCTATCTTGGCAGCTCAGCCCGCCGTCTTCGTCAACTGCGTTAATTTCACGTCTTTTTTCATCGTTGTTCTTTTCTCCTTCTCTCTTTGTTTGAACTCCAGCCAGATGTATTCAGCTGCGTTCCGGAAAGTATACACGTTCCGCAAAAAACAGATTTCCTTAAGGCTGTATGATCTTTCCTGCCTCTGCCATCTTCTCCACGATCGCATACATATTTGTGACAGAACCTACTTCCAGTTTCTCTGTCAGCCCATAATAGTTCAGGCACGTTCCACATGTCAGGATCTCAACGCCCTGCGCTTCCAGACTCTTTAAATCTTCCAGAGAATCAGAACCTTCCGCTGTCAGCGTCGCTCCTCCATTGTAGAAGATCATCGCCTTTGGAAGTTCTTCCAACTGTGTCACTGCAAAGATGAAGCCTTTGATCAGCACTTTGCCAAGTTCGTCATTGCCGCTTCCCATCTTATCAGAAGCGATGACAACGATCGTATCTCCTTTTCTGTCCGGCGTACATACTGCTTCGGCGGAGCTCTCCGCTGCCACTGCGCCATTCATCTGGATCGTCACTTTAAATTCTTTCTCTCCTAATTTTTCAGAAGTGACATTTCCCCCTGAACTGGATGCCATCTTTGTCACATTCTGGACAGCGATCTCGTTGTCCACAAGTACCTCGATCGTCTCAGGACCTGTAATCTCCTGCATTGCTTTTTTTGTCTTGATCACCGGGATCGGGCAGTTATCTCCCATTGCATTTACTGTAATCATTTTCATATCCACCTTTCTTCTTTTTCAAGTGCCCCTTCTTCTTCACTTATAGATATATTCTATCACTGTTTATCCCTCCGGTAAACCTAATTTTCTACATTTTTCCTCCAATTTCTCCAATTTCATGCTTCTTCCCGCAAAATCATTGAAAAAAAACAGATTCTGTGAGAATATAAGAAGAAACATAAAATCCTTGCATAAAATCAATGTGCAAAATCGCAGAAAAAGAAAAGCCCAGGCGCTTTCAGACGATAACACAGACGCCATTTGCAGATGGACGTCATTTGAAAAAGAAAACAAACAGCAGAAAGGAATAAAACTATGTGGATTGCAGATCACTGGAAAGATTATCAAGTTATTGACTGTTCAAAAGGAGAAAAACTGGAGCGGTGGGGAGACTACCTGCTTGTCCGCCCGGATCCGCAGGTCATCTGGGACACTCCAAAGTCACACCGCGGCTGGAAACATATGAACGGCCACTATCACAGAAGCTCAAAAGGCGGCGGGGAATGGGAGTTTTTCGATCTCCCGCAGCAGTGGCAGATCCATTACGGATCACTGACATTCAACCTGAAACCATTTAGCTTCAAACATACCGGTCTCTTCCCGGAACAGGCAGCGAACTGGGACTGGTTCTCTGAGAAGATCAAAAATGCGGGGCGTCCGGTCAAAGTACTGAATCTCTTTGCCTACACCGGAGGCGCAACACTGGCGGCGGCAGCAGCCGGGGCGCATGTCACTCACGTTGACGCCTCAAAAGGAATGGTAAACTGGGCAAAAGAAAACGCTGTCTCCTCCGGATTAAAAGACGCACCGATCCGCTGGCTTGTGGATGACTGTGTCAAATTTGTAGAGCGTGAGATCCGCCGTGGGAACACTTACGATGCGATCATCATGGACCCTCCATCTTACGGAAGAGGACCAAAAGGGGAGATCTGGAAGATCGAGGATGCGATCCATCCGCTTGTAAAGCTCTGTACAAAGATTTTATCAGACAACCCGCTGTTCTTCCTGATCAACTCCTACACAACCGGACTTGCGCCTGCCGTGCTGACCTATATGCTGGCGACAGAACTGAAGCAGTTTCATGGGAAAGTGGAATCCTCAGAGATCGGACTTCCGGTAGCTGAAAGCGGACTTGTCCTCCCATGCGGCGCCTCCGGGCGGTGGGAAGCCGTCTAATCCCGCAGCCGTTGTCTGATTGCAGATTTTTTTGTACTTTTATGACGTTTCATCTGTAAAGACTTGCTTTTCCAATGCTGTTTTGTTACATTTGAAGTATATGAAGTACAACTTTCTAATTTAAAACAATTTGAACTGGAGGAAAATATCATGAAGATTTTCAAAATGAAAGATTACGACCAGATGAGCCAGAAAGCAGCCAACCTCATCGCTGCGCAGATCATCACAAAACCGGACTGTGTACTCGGACTTGCAACCGGTTCTTCCCCGATCGGCACATACAAACAGCTCATCGAGAAATATAACAACGGAGATCTTGATTTTTCTCAGGTCACTACGGTGAACTTAGATGAATACAAAGGACTTCTTCGCGACAATGATCAGAGCTACTACTATTTCATGAACAACAATTTATTTGATCACGTCAACATCGATAAGGAAAATACACATGTTCCAAACGGTATGATCGAAGACAGCGAAAAAGAATGTGCAGATTACGAAGCGCTGATCGCTTCTCTCGGCGGCCAGGACCTCCAGCTTCTCGGACTTGGTCACAACGGACATATCGGTTTCAACGAACCGGCGGATGACTTTGCAAAGACAACACACTGCGTAGACCTTCAGGAAAGTACGATCGAGGCGAACAAGAGATTCTTCGCATCCATCGACGATGTTCCGAGACAAGCTTACACAATGGGAATCGGAACAATCATGAAAGCGAAAAAGATCGTCGTTGTCGTAAGCGGCGCTGACAAAGCAGATATCGTTGAAAAAGCGTTCTTCGGACCGGTGACACCACATGTTCCGGCTTCTATCTTACAGATGCACCCGGATGTGACTGTTGTAGGTGACGAGGCAGCTTTATCAAAAGTCAGTTTATAATCCTCATTCCTTGTACTAAAAAATCGCTCAGACTTCACGTCCGGGCGATTTTTCTATTAAGTACGTTTTTTCTCCCCATTTTTTCTTCTCCTCAAAAAATCCGCTCTTCGCCTGCTTCTTTTTCTTCCACATAATATTTTGCCTGCGCCTGATACAGATTAAAATATTCTCCCCGCTGTGCAAGAAGCTCCTCATGGGTTCCGCTTTCCGCAATTTCCCCTTCATGCAGCACAACGATCCGGTCACAGAATTTACAGCTGCTCATCCGGTGCGAAATGTAGATGGCAGTCTTATCTTTGACCATCTGATCGAAATTTTCATAGATCTCTACTTCCGCCACCGGGTCTAATGCCGCCGTCGGTTCATCGAGGATCACAAACGGTGCATCCTTATAGAGCGCCCTCGCGATCGCTACTTTCTGCGCCTCCCCGCCAGACAGAATCTCCCCCTCTCCGGTTTCATAATAGAGCCGCGTGTGGATCCCGTCTTTCATCTTCTCCACCCGCTCCTGCAGTCCCACCTGCCGGATCACTTCCCGGACGCGCGCCTCATCCACATGTTCGGATCCCGCGATATTTTCATCCAGTTCAAAATGGTACAGTTCAAAATCCTGAAAAACAACCGAGAAGATCTGCATATACTCATCGTAATCATACTTCCCGATATCGATCCCGTTAAGCGTGATCCTTCCTTCTGTCGGCTCATAAAACCGGAGCAGAAGCTTGATCAGCGTCGTCTTTCCAGCTCCATTTCTGCCGACCAGCGCCATCGTCGTCCCAATCTCAAATTTCAGACTGATGTCCCTTAAAATATCCTTCTCTGTTCCGGGATAGCGAAAAGAAACATGGGAAAATTCCAGTTCATACTGATTGTCGTCCCGCTTCTCGATCGGGAGCGTGCCGTCATAATGTGCATATTGGGCAGACGGATAAATGCTTCATACGTCTTCAGATATCCATTTGAATGATCAATCTGTACACGGAGACTCATCATCTCACGGACACTGTCCATCATTGTGATGACCGCCCCCGCATACATAATCACATCCCCGATCCGGACACTGCCCGTCATCACCTTCAGCGAAATATATACATACGCCGCCCCGGCAAGAAGTTCCACCACAAATACAACTGCCCCGGTATATCCTGCCCTTTGTTTCTCCCACGCATAGTCTGCTTTGCAGCTATCGCAGAGCACCTGATACTTTTTCATAAGGTAATCCCGCATCTGACAGATCCTTACTTCTTTCGCTGCCTTCTCGCCATACAGTACCCCTATATATCCTCCGACCGCGTTGCTGTGATCCCCTCTTTCGTTCATCCTGGCAGACAATTCCTGAACCTTCCCAGAAACCCATTTTCCAAACAGAAATGCCCCTGCAAAAAGAACCAGCATACATCCCGTTGTAAGCAGAAAGAACCAGACTCCTTCTCTGGAAAGGTCCGAATGCACCAGAAGCAGAACCATAAATCCAGATGCAATCACTACCTGCGCACCGTTGACAAAATACTCGTAGATCCGCTCCAGCTGTACCCGCACCCCTCCATGTCCACGCTCTCCCAGCTGGGTTTTTCTGAATTTTTCCATCGTCTGTTCTTTTTCAATCTCTTCAAACTCCATCCGGAATGCTTTCCTTGCCGTCCGCTTTTTCGTCGCCTCCTGGCTCGGCTCAATGTAATGTTCAAAGATCCTTCTACATGCTTTCGCGATCAGACTGATGACCCAGACTGCGCCCACCAGTTTCACTGCCAGTACAGCCGCCGCCCGGTACTGCTCCTCTAACAGCGCGTTTAGCACCTGCGCATAGAGAAAACTGTTCACATAGGCGATGGAGGCGGCAGAAAACGCTCCGAGGATCAGAACTACTTTCAGGATCTTATATTCTTTCGCCTGAAACAGACAGAACTGCCACATTTCTTTTACCATCATTTTATGCATCTGCTCCATCTGCCTTTGCCCCCTTCTGATAATATTTACTCTGTATCTGAAACAGTTTTGCGTAAGTTCCCCCAAGCTCCATCAGCTCTTCGTGTGTCCCCCGCTCTTTGATCCTTCCCTCCGCAAGAAGCAGGATCCGATCACAGAACCTTGTGGAGGCAAGTCTGTGAGAGATAAAGATGCTGCCTGCCCCCTCCAGTGTATCCCGGTAAATTTCATAGATCCTCTGCTCCGCGATCGCATCGAGCGCCGCTGTCGGCTCATCAAGCAGCATCAGCTTCGGTCTGCGGTACAGCGCTCTCGCCAGAAGGAGTTTCTGTATTTCTCCTCCTGACAGATAGATCCCATCCTCCTCGATATCCTTTCCGAGACAAGTCAGAAGTCCCTTCGGCAGACTTCGGATCTTCTCTTCCAAACCTGCCTTCCCAAGAACTTCCCAGACCAACTCCTCATCCCAGACTTCTGAGAGCGCCACGTTTTCCGCAACGGAGTAGGACATGATCATCTGATCCTGGAAGATCGCCGCGATCTGTCTGAAGTATTCATGGGCGTTGAGCTCTCTTGTATCAATCCCATTGACATAAACAGTTCCTTCTGTCGGGAGATATAAGCCGAGGATCAGCTTGACCAGCGTTGATTTTCCCGCCCCATTTGAAGCAGCGAGATCAGATAGAGACAGCATATCAGATCCCGCACCGCTGCCATCGTGACCTCTGTTACGTCCGACAGGAAACAGACAATATGATATTTGCGGAGATATTTACGGTTCTCCCTGATCGCTCTGTCATATTTTCCGATCAGCCAGTCCGAAAGTCCGAACACGCGGATATCTTTTCCGCCCTGCACATGATCGACTACCCCGTCCAGATACCGCTGTATCTGAAGATTCCCTGCAAGCTTATCTCTGTTCTTCTCATACACCCTTTTTGACGCTGCCGCAACCGCCGCATTGATCAGCGAAAGTCCGACAAGCATCACAACCATCTTCGGATCCACGCCGCCGATGATCAGCATATACACGATCAGACCAAGTATGTTCGCACAGAGTGTCTGAAAGCAGGACACCATGCCGCCCAGTCCCACACTGTTATTCCACAATGCCTGATTGCTTTTTTCTGCCAGCTGCCACATGTTGTCATCTTCATACACCTCCATCGAAACTTGAGAAAATTTTGCATTGACCTTTCTCTGATGATACGAAATCCGGATATCCATCCCCGCCGACACATTGATCATGTGATAATAGGTGTGCAGCCATCCGGTCAGCCCATAGATCCCAAACACCGCAAAAATGGCGCCTGCCATCACCGGAAATGCCGTCCCATCCCCGAGCATGGAAACTACCAGGGAACTCGCAGCTGCCCCCAGAAGCGGCAGAAGCACATAGAGCGCCGCCTCAAGTCCCATATGGAGCAGATACTCCGGCCGTTCCCTGACAACGGGAGCAAAGATATAGATCAGATTTCTGATCACACCGTTCGTTCTTCTCTGTTTTCCATTCGTACTTTGCTTCCTCTGCCGTCTGTTTTTCCTGCCTTCTTTTCTGTTGTCTGCCATGACAGATTTCTCCTCTCTTTGCGGTCTTTTTGTTTCCTTTTCCGGTACTTTTCAACATTTCACCAGTTAAAACTTTACCATACTTTCCGGAACCTGAAAAAAATATGCACGAATGGTTCAGATTCGTGCATAAACTGTTGCTTTTTAATGAAAGTATTCCTCGATGAATGCCTCTGCGTCAAACAGATTGATATGACAGTATCCTCCCGGATTTTTATCGAGGTAATCCTGATGATATGCTTCTGCCGGATAGAAATTCTCCAGTCTTTTAATTTCTGTCACAACCGGCTCCCGGTAGCTTTCCCGCAGACGTTCCACCACATTTTCAATCACAGAACGGTCTTCTTCCCGCTCATAGAAGACACCATTGCGATATTGTGTCCCCACATCTCCTCCTTGTCGGTTCAGCTGTGTCGGATCTACCACTTTAAAAAACGCACAAAGAATGATCTCCAGTGAAATCGTCTCCTCCTCATAGACTACGCGCACTGTCTCCGCATGCCCCGTGTTCTTTTTGCAGACTTCCTCATAGGATGGATTGACTGTATTCCCGTTTGCATACCCGGCCTCTGTCTCCAGAATCCCCGGCAGCTTCTTCATATATGCCTGAACACCCCAGAAGCATCCTCCTGCAAGATAAATTGTATTCTTCATTGCTCTCTCCTTTTTCCGGTTACAACTCTAAATTTTCTTTGCGCAGATATCTGCCAGACAGCATCTGTCGCAGTACGGCTTCGTCCGGGCCGTACATACTTCTCTTCCATGGTACACCAGTCTGTGGCAGAAATCACTGCCTTCTTCCGGAGGAATGATCTTCCAGAGTTCCATCTCTACTTTCTTTGGCTCCTTGATACCATCGACCAGACCGATCCGGTTTACAAGGCGGATACAATGCGTATCTGTGACGATCGCCGGTTCTCCAAATACATCCCCCATGATCAGATTCGCACTCTTTCGCCCAACTCCCGGGAGCTTCAGAAGTTCCTCAAACGTCTTTGGGATCTGTCCATCATACTGTTCTTTTAAAATCTTCATGCAGGCGCTGATGTCCCTCGCCTTGCTTTTTCCAAGACCACACGGGCGGACGATCTCCTCGATCTCTGCCACGTCCGCTGACGCCAGTGCATCCACATCCGGGAATTTCTCATACAATTTCTCCACAACAATGTTCACTCGCTCATCGGTACACTGTGCCGCCAGCCTCACACCGATCAGAAGCTTCCATGCCTGATCGTAGTCCAGCGTACACTCTGCGTCCGGATATTCCTTTTTCAGACGCTCGATCACTTCCAGCGCCAGTTTCTGTTTTTTCGTCTTTGCCATATCTGTCTTCTCCTAGTCATTTTATAGATCATACGGTTCTGTCCAGTTTTACGACCGTCTTCTTTTGTACTATTGTTTTATTTTACCTCTTTTTGCGGATTCTGTCTGCAACATTTTCTCCATCTTCTGTAAAAATCCAGCTTTTTCTTCCCTTTCCATGAAAAAATCCCTGATTCCGAAGCCAGTCACAGCCATCTCCTTCTCCCTCCTTTTTCTGGCGGAGGCTGTTCTCTTTTCTTCTTCCTGATATGCCCTTTCTTTTCACCTGTGATACCATATAGTAAATCCGAAACTGAAAATGCTCCCACTCCATCACTGTAAATGGATGTTCCTCCACAACGGTGACTGTAAATTCTCCATTCTGATAGTCCGGGTATGTCCCCACAAATCCACTCTGGATCAGTTTCTCTTCTGCCCGCTTTCGCTTCTCTTCTATCTCCTTTTGGAAGACAGCCCCATAGTCACGCTTTTCATAGGTACCTGATTCTGCCTCAATCGCCCACAGAATCGTCTCATAAAGCCGTTCCCGCTTCGGACTTCTCAGCGCTTTTGTCAGACATCGCTCCAGAAATCTGGACGGAACTCTCCGATATAACCATAGCAGCCGCAAATACGCTTTGTCTTCTGCCCGCAATGCAAACTGCTCCATACAGTCAATCCCTTCATAAGTCGCCGGATACTTTTCCTCAAGCGACTCCCGCACCGGAGACCAGTTCCGAAATGGTGCAAATTCTGCAAGTCTCAGAAGCATTAATTCCCCTTCGGTGCATACTTCTTCCCCCACATAGGCAAATTTATCGTAGATCGTCCCTGCCATGTAGACAAGCCTTCTCCACTGCTCCTGGCCTTCCATCCAGAAATGTCCGATCGCATGATACTGATAGCAGGTTCTGCATTCCCTCAGTGTCTCAAAGTACAATGTAAATACATTTTCCTCCCCATAGCTCAGACTTCTCTGCCGGACAACCAGCACATAATTGCCTTCTTCCCCGGAAATCCTCGCAGACAGTTCCAGTTCCCCCATCTGCTCCTCCGTGGCTGCCTCTCCTACAATTCTGCAGTTTTCTAAAATCAGATAATCCTCAATCGCATCATTCATCATATATGGGATCAGATAATTCTGTCTGCCTGCTTCTTCTTTCTCAGAAGGCTCTTTGCAAATTTCAAATACCTGATATTGAAAAATCTCTGCGAGCCTCCAAAATGCCAGAGGCATTCCCTCCCGCAGCCCGTCAAGATGCGCCAAAAGTTCCCCGCTCATTTCCTTTTCCTCCAATTTGTCACCTGCCATTCTGATACTCCACGCTGTTTTGGTAATCCAGGCTCTTCTTTATGATTCGCTCGAATGCTTCTGCAAATCTTCTGTCGTCCTCCTCTGTGCGTCTGGCGGGGCCTTTCAGGTGATGTCTGCTCTTTGCCCTTCTTGCCTTCTTCGCCATATGCCGTTCCATCAAAAGCCGGTCTATATTTTCATTAGTATACTCTCTTCCGCTCTGGTGTACACAATAAGCGCCCTTCCCAAGCGCCATCGCCGCAACACCGTAATCCTGCGACACAACGATATCTCCCCGGCGGCACGCTCCGATCAGCGCAAAGTCGACTGCATCCGCCCCTGCGCCGATCACTTTCACTTCGCTGTAATCCGACGACAATACATGGCTGGTATCACAAAACAAACTACATGGAACCTTATATTTCTCTGCGATCTGTTCAATCACGCAAACAACCGGACATGCATCCGCATCTACCAAAATCATACTTATCCTCCATCTGTTCCTATCGGTTTGATACTACCTTAAATCATTTCATGCGGATTTTCCACAGTTTTTATTCTTCTCCCTGCTGTTTTCCACACTTTTTCTCTTTCATCCACACAGAAATCCCCCTTTTTAACTCCAAACGGAAAGCCTACAAAAACCTGCCCATTCTCTTTTGACCTGCTCTTTTTCCTATGATAAAATAACGTTATCAACTTGCCGTTTGACGGCGGAATGGAGTATGCTATGAAACAGATCAAGACAACTTATCCAAATGACAAAACTTTAATGTACCGCCTTCTCCGGACACAGCTGACCGGACTGGTCGACGGAGTTCCTCATCTGACTGCCAATCTTGCTAATATTTCCGCGCTTCTTGACGGAGCACTGCACGACATTAACTGGGTGGGATTCTACCTTCTGCAAAAGGACACGCTGATCCTCGGCCCATTCCAGGGAAGACCTGCCTGCGTGGAGATCAAAGTCGGAAATGGTGTCTGCGGAACCGCCGCTTCAGAAGATCGCACTATGCTCGTACCGGATGTGCATGCATTCCCGGGGCACATCGCCTGCGACTCCGCTTCTAATTCTGAAATTGTCATTCCCATCCACCTCGATGGAATGGTGATCGGTGTCCTCGATATCGACAGTCCACTTTTCCACCGCTTTGACGAGGAGGATCAACACGGATTAGAACACCTCGTCCATACACTGGAGCAGATGCTGTGCGAACAGTTCCGGCATATTTCCCAAGTTCTCTAATCTCCTGCCGGATTCTGCTCTTCTGCCAGAATCCGGATGATCTGCACACGTCTCTGTGTCAGCAGCGCAAGCACATTTTTTGCCTGCGCTGTATTCTTTCTTGCAAATGCATTCTGAAGCTGCGGGAGAAATTTCTTCATACTCTGCATCTTCAGCCGCTCCATCGTCTGGCCGATCCTTCTCATTGCCATCATCGCAGCCGGCCACTGTCCTCTTGTCACCGCCTGCCCGAGCCGGAGAAATTCCTGCCCTCTTACAAACTGTTCCAGTTCCTGAAAATAGCTCTCTTCCCCGCACTGCTCCACACCCTCCGAAGCATGGATTCCGATCTGTTCCAGTTTCTTTATCTGCACACTTCTGTCTGTCATATTCCGCTCCTTCCCGCTCTGCCATAGCAAAAATGATGCTGTCACATCACGCTTGCTCTCACATTCTTTTGGCAGATTCCCTACACTTCTTTTTCACCCGTCAGTTCATAGTAAAAGATATACTGCTGCATCACGCCCTGCATGCCTTTGTATCTCCGATTTGGAAATCCCCGCTTATAGTGTTTCTGGAGCGCCTGACTGATATGGGTATCAACTGGAAATGCCTGCAAATGGTGGAGTGCAAACAGACAGATACAGTCTGCCACCTTCTCCCCGACCCCGAATAATTTCAGCAGTTCCTTCTTCGCCTTCCCGTAAGACATCTGCCGGATCTTCTCCAGATCCACTTCCCCTTCCACAATGCTCTTTGCGGTCCGCACAACATATTTGCTGCGGTAGCCGAGATTACACGCTTTCAAAGCGTCCTCATCCAGTCCGACAAGCTTTTCCGGCCCCGGAAATGTATAAAACACCTCCCCGGAATCACTTTTTCGCTCCTCTCCATACGCTTCGCAAAGATTCCGGATACACTTTCGGATCCGTGTAATATGATTCTGCTGCGAAATCAGAAAAGAAGCGATCATCTCCCACAGATCCTGCCGCAGGATCCGGATCCCGCTGCCCCATGCTGCCGCCGCAAGCAGATAAGAATCCTTTGGAGAAATGCTCTCTATATAGTTCTGATAATCTGTTTCCAGGTCAAAATACCCGCTCCAGATTTCTTCAAATTCCTGCCGGGTACAGAAAAATGTGCACCGCTCTCCTTCCTGCAATATTTCCAGAGATCTGCCGTACGCGATCACTCTATAACAATTTTCCGATACCTGCTCCATCCGGAAGCACTGCCCGGAATCGCAGATCTGCCGCAAGTTAAAATTATTTATCTCTTTTGTCACCATATCGTCTCTCACTTCATCTCCCTTTCGCATACTGGCAGTTCTTCCTGCTGCCGGGAACTATGCCGTTCTGTTTCCGGATCAGTGTTCCCGGATCAGATCTGTTTCTTTACGATCTGATACTCATCCCCGAACTGATAATACGGACAGTCCCGAAACTCCCCGCGCACAAACCGGTACATCTCATCCTCATCCAGGTTCTTGCTGCATACATAATATTCATACTCTTCATCGTATTCATAATTCATACAACTCTCACAGTTCGTGGCTCTATGCTTTTTTCTCTTTTCCGCCGGTCTTTTTATTGTATGTTCTCTTTTTTCTTCCATTTTCTATTTTTCCTCTTATTCTTCCTCTTCTTGCTTCTTCCACAATATCCTTTGTTAAAACCATTTTTTCTTTTTGAAAATCCATATCTCCACCGCTACAATTCCAAGACAGAGAATACTGACAACCGCATACCCATATTTTGCCGCAAGCTCCGGCATATTTTCAAAATTCATGCCATACCAGCCCGCGATCAAGGTCAACGGCATAAATATCGTTGTTACAATCGTTAGAATCTTCATGATCTCATTCTGCCGGAGATCAATCTGTGACTGGTGCATCTCCCGAAGCTGCATGGAATATTCTTTGAGGTTCTGTACCATCGCATACAGTCTTCCTGCACGCTCATAATAAAGTCCAAACAGAAAATTATCCTGCCCATCTCCTGATTCTGCTGCATTCTCCTGCAGTGTCTCCCCAACATCCGACAGTTGTTCATAGTAAGCACTCAGCGCCGACAGATCCTTTCTGACCGCAAGCAGACTTCTATTGAAATCTTTCAGTTCTCCGTCAAGAAGCGCCTCTTCCATCTGGGTCAGCTTTTCCTCATATTCCTGCAAATACAACATATCATCCTTGATCATATATTCCATAAAATCAAACAGAAGCAGCGAGGCGGATGTAAGATCCGTCATCTGATAACCCTGCATCTCTTCTAAAATCTGTTTGACCTCACCACTGTCATCAATAAAGATCAGGCAATCTTCCATCAGACAATATGCAAACCGCAGCTTTTTGGAAGAAGGATCTTCCTTCTTTGGAATCGCGAATGTCCCTGACACCTTCTGATGGAAACGGTCTGCCCGGCAAAAACGAATTCTGTCCGGTTCATTTCTTGTGAAACTTCCCGGAAGCATTTCGCCATACACGCTTTGAAATTCTTCCGCTGTCAATAATTGAATTCGACAACACTCTTTGCTGTCTTCCCATTGATATTCCATTTTTCTTCCTCATTTTTATGAAATTCTTCAGATGATTCAGAAATCCTTTTTTCTTTTGTCATACTTTCTTCACATCTTTCCTTTATCATAATCTTATCAAAACAAAGAAGTCAATGGATGCATTTAGATTTTTGCGATTTGTGTCCGTTGTGCTTCGCCTAACCATTCCATTTTCATGTTTATATAGATCCTCCATACAGAAAAACTGCCGGGATGTATCACATTCCCGGCAGAATCTATTTTCTTCTTTTATTCTTTCAGCAAAAATGGTTTATGGATCGGTGTTTCCATATCCCAAATCTTATATTCCCCTTCCCAATAATAAGCAGGCTTACAGCCGCCGCTTTTAAAGACGCGGATAAAATCTTCCATCGTATACACCTCTTCCGGGAAATAGGTCGCAAAAAATCCAACTTTCTCCCGGACATGACAGTCGCTTGATCCAACTGTCACCAGTCCTAATTCTCTCGCATAGTCTGCTGCCTTTCGGTTTGCCTCCGGCAGCGTGCTGCCATTTAACACTTCAACGCCGTCGAGACCGTGTACGGTTCTTAAATGTTCCTCCAGACCACGGTTGTTGTTCCGGAATGGATGTGCACTGAAGCAGATCCCTCCCTGCGCTTTCACAAGATCGATAAACTCCTGGGCATTTACCCGCTCTTTCGGATATTCGTCAATGCCCATCGCAACAATATCCCCCTGCAGGGAGAAAAATTCGATCCCGACAAAAATCGGGAAGCCCGTCTTTTTGGAATATTCTGCCGCATACTCTTTCAGTCCCATATTGTCATGATCTGTAATACAGACTGCCCCAAGTCCCCGCTTCTTTGCCAGTTCGACGATCTCCTCTAATTTTAAATGACTATCTTTTGAGCATGTACATTCATGCATGTGTAAATCAATAAACATTCTGCGCTCTGATCCATCCGGCGCTTACGTCTGGATCTTTCCCCTTTCCTTTATCTTTGCACGTTGAGATTCTGCGTCTGCTCACAGCACTCTTCCAAAATATTTTCACTGATCTTTCTCCACGAAATCTGGGAAAGCTGCGGATGCTCTTCTTCTGTCTGCTCCAGCTTCTCTCTCAGCGCCTCCGCCAGCCTCCGCTCATATTCCGGCAGTTCTTCTGCGACCGGTTCATCTGTATTTTCCATCGCCGGAAGCGTGACAAAGGCGATTGCTTCCCCCGGTACATGTTCCGAAAACCATGCTTTCATCCCCGGGATATCTGAGCATACTACCTTGCAGCCACATGCCATCGCCTCAATATTTACAAGCGCAAGCCCCTCAAAAAACGACGGCAGCACAAACACATCGCTCTGCCGGAACTGTTCTGCCAGCTCTCTCTGCGGCAGCATCCCCGGAAATCTTACCGGATATTTTGCTCCTGCCGCCAGTTTCTGGATCATCTGGTATTCTTCCTCCGGCCCATGTCCGCCTGCAAGAACCACCTCCAGCATTTCTTCCGGATAAGGAAGATACTCCAGCGCCCGGAGCAGACTGCACACTCCTTTTTTCTCAGAGATCTTTCCCGCAAATAGGATCCTTTTTCTTCCTTCACACTCACACCTCTGACGGATACGAGCAGGATCCGGAAAAAAGATCTGATCATTATAGCCCACACCTGCAACTACGATTTTCTCCTCCGGCATTCCAAACATCCGCTGGATCTCCTTTTTCTGTTCCTTGTGAAGTGCGATCACCCGATCAACATGTCTGATCCTTTCTTTGATATAGGCTCTGTTCTGTGGATTTTTCTCGATCTGCCTGAGGTCTGATCCATGACAGATGGCAATAATCTTCTTGTCAGGATACCATTCTCTCACCATCGCTGTCAGCAAATATAAATGATGACAGACGATCAGATCCGGATCAGACTGCCCAACCGCCCGCGCGACCTGCTCTGCAAATGCTTCCCCAAACTGTTTTGCCATCTCCTGCGTCAGATCCCGGTAGCGCGTACTCTCATACGGCATCTCATCGGACATTCCGGTGATGGAAAACGGAAGCTTTTCCGTCCGGTAAAACACCGGATAGAATCTTACCCCTTCCGGAAAATCAACCGTGTCTTCCGCATAGATCCCCCCGACAACCGACTGCTCATGCCTCAGTACCGCCCAGTTCTTCACAAGCTCCGTAAGATAGACCCCGCTTCCGGTACTGTGCGGCTTCTGTGCAGTAATACTCAAAATCTTCATTCTCTTTTGTACCTCTCATATGTTCCGATTTCTTCCATTATATCACGGGCACTTGTAAAAATATACAAGCAATAGAAAAAGACTGCAGCCACACAGCCACAGTCTTCTCTCTCTTATCGGATCATCTCCGACAGCTTTTCCCGGATCTCCAGAAATCTCGCATCCTTTTTCAGAAATTCCAGATCTTCATCTTTCTCCAGACTTTTTGCCAACATCCATTTGATATTCTCCGGACCAGTTTCCGAAAATTCCAGATGTCTGTACAGCCTGGACTGTTTAAAATCTGTCAACGTTTCTGCTGTTTCTACGATCGCCTGCAGAACTTCCAGCGTTCTCTCCGTATCTTTTCTGTACAATGCAAGCGGAAGTTCTGCCGACACTTCCATGTAGCTTCCCATCTCCATCGCCCAGGCAATCTCTGTTTGTTTCTGCACAAGAAATTGTGCCTGCTCCATATCTGCTTCCTCCAGTGCCAGCCCAAGACTTCCACTTAACGCCCAGCTGATATCACTGTAACCGGAAAATAAGATCCTCTCGTACAGCTGATATGCCTCCCTGAGCTTTCCTTGTTTTACAAACAGCAGCGCACGCAGGCGCCTTGCATTTCTATCATATTCCGGAAGCAGATTTAAATATTCTTCTGCTTTCTCATACGCTTCTTCCCGCATACAGATATGAAACAGTCCCATCGCCGCTGTCTGACGGATCTGTTCACAGGTACTCTGCACCGTGCGCAGATACAGTTTCCGCGCCTTCTCTGCATATTTTTCTGCGAGATCTTTCTCTAAAAAGAGCTGGTATCCGTCAAAAAGCTGTGCGACGCTCAAAGCCAGCTTTTCACAGTTTGGAAACTCCTCCACCTTCTCCGTTCCCAGAAGAAATGCTTTCTCATAGCTTCCCTGCCTGATCTGTTCTGAGAGCGATAATAAAATATCATTTAATTCTTTCTCACTTAACTCTTCCTGATACGACAAAAGCGTATCGGTACTGATGCCGAGCAGCCGCGCGATCGGCGCAAGCAGAAGAACATCTGGGACAGAATTGCCTTTCTCCCACTTGTTCACTGCCGGAGCGGTCACTCCGAGCGCACATGCCATCTCTTCTTGTGTCATCTGTTTTTCTCTGCGGTATTTTCTGATCACTTCTCCGATCTTCATGTCGATTTCCTCCATTCATTTTCCTCAGTGTTTCCAGAGAAATCTGCTTTTCCCCTGATTGTTTCTGTTCGCATCGGCCTTTGCTTACTTTCAGCATAACAGACCTTCTGCCATTTCACAACTGAGGGAATCTCAAGAAACCCGGGGAGAAAATTAACGGCTGCTCAATAAAATTTCCTGAAGCGCTTTAATCTCCGCTGACAAATATTTATTTTTGTGGATCACCATGTTGATATTTCTCGTGACAGAGATTTCTCTAAGCGGCAGCACGATGATCTCGCCTTTCCTTTTTTCTTCCTCGATCATCCTTGTTGAAAAGACAGCGATCCCTCTTCCGTGGATCACTGCATTTTTGATCGCCTCTGTGTTGGTGCTGCAAAAAATCCTCTGAAGCTGTACACCATGTTCTTCAAACATCTTTTCAATCTGATTCCGTTCAGAACTGCCGCTCTCTCTGCTGATATAAGGCTGTCCATGGAGCATTTCCAGCGTCACGCTTTCTTCTCCTGCAAGCCAGTGGTCTTTCCCGCAGACAACGACCATCTCATCTTTGCAGATCGGCATCACGATGAGATCTTTGCTCTTCAGGATTCCTTCCACAATGCCAAGATCCACTTCATTGTTCAGTATTTCCCGTTCAACCTCCGAAGAATTTGTTACGTTGACACTGATCTGACATTCCGGGATCCTTCTGTCAGCCTCATCCAGAATGTCATTGATCAGACATGTTCCCACAGACACACTGCACCCAATCCTGAGACTTGTCGTCTCCACCGCCTGGTTCATCGCCTCTTCCATATGTTCAAATGAATCCAAAATATGACGGGAAAAAGAGAGCATAAGCTCTCCTTCTTTCGTCAGATATAATTTCTGGGAAAGCCGCTCAAACAGCTTTACCCCATAATGTTTCTCCAGTTCCGCGATCGCCTGACTGATACTCGGCTGAGAGATATGAAGCTTTTTTGCCGCTCTGCTCATCCCTCCGTTGTCCGCTACCGCTGTAAATATTTTTAAATGCCGGATCGTCATATCTTCTTTCCCTTCTGTCTTTCTC
>JAPFCT010000191.1 GCA_026169575.1 Faecalimonas sp. | reverse complement strand
AATCCACGTACCCACGAAGGGTACGACTGTACAGTTCGAATTTTGTGAGAAAAAAGACACCGATTTCAATCCACGTACCCACGAAGGGTACGACTTAATTCGTTCGGATTGTCCAGCACTTCTTTGATCATTTCAATCCACGTACCCACGAAGGGTACGACACAAAAGGCATCGCTTGAGGAGGTGCTGGAACCGATTTCAATCCACGTACCCACGAAGGGTACGACTATGTGCTTTTGTATTCCCGGATCAGAGTCGATGTGATTTCAATCCACGTACCCACGAAGGGTACGACCGTATCAATTGCAAAGATAAAAACATTATGAGTGAATTTCAATCCACGTACCCACGAAGGGTACGACGATTCCGATAACAAAGCGCAACACATCACAAAATACATTTCAATCCACGTACCCACGAAGGGTACGACAGCAAAAATATACAATAATATTCCCGCTTTCTTGTTAATTTTTATCTACTTTCCCATTTTTTCTTATCAAAATATCAGATTCACTCTCTTTAAAAACAATTACTGGTATTTTTTCCAGTGCGAATCCCTCTGCATTTTCTTGTCTGCTTCTTATTCGCACTTTCAAAATACCCAAGTACAGTATCTATCTGCTTTCCTTTATGAACTCCGGCAGACATTTCAACTCTTACATTAAGTCAATAATTTCAGGCACAACACCACCTGGGAGTTCCTCTACCGTAATCAAATAGTCATCAAAACTCCGTGGTTTCTCCCCCGGATTTTTTTCTGATATTTTCAAAGATCGGTGTACTTTTGCCGTCGATACACTTGGAGTTTTGCAATTATGTCTCCACCAATATAATCTGCAGACCTCCATACTTCCTTCTGGTCTTGCAGAAGAACTGTCATTTTCAAAGAGTGTACACAATGCATGCTTTATTTTTTCTGCATCTTCATCTGAAAATCCCGTCTTCTCAGCCAGCTGGCAATTAATGCTTCCTTTTATTTCATACAAAGCAAATTCAATACGGTGTTTCATTCCCATTGTGTCAGAACTTTTCCCTTCTTTACTCTCACTATTTACACTCTTAGTAACCTGCATGCTGACAATGTCAACAGGTGACAGACTCACTGCCTGATGAATGGAAACCGGGCCACGCACACCTACTGATACCGCATCTCCTTTAAACGCAAATACCTGCCCGAAACTTCTCACATCAATCCACTCTGCACATGCCGCTTTTGCATATTCATCACGATTTGTTTTTTTACCGGAAGCAAGCTTTTTCAGCATTCCACAACTATCTGCACGACTTTTCAGACTATCACAGTTGTCATCACACCGATCATCTGACTGTACAAAGATTTTTTCTCCCATATCCTGCAGTCTGTTCCTAAGTTTTCTCTTAATACAAACATCAGATATCTCTCCATATCCATCATAATTATCTCTTGGCCGATTCCCATTCAGCGGATCCCCGTTAGGATTTGCATTCGTCACAGTTACAAGTAACGCAAAATCAATTTTATTAGACAAACTATTCATTATTTTTCCTCCTATGACACACTCTTTTTTGATGACACATTTTTCAGCTGGCAATGATATCCCAACAGAAACAATGGTTTTAACTTTGAATTATTTTCAAAATCAGCTATCGTAAACTGATTTTCTATTTCACTGATCAAATTTTCATAATATTGTTTCTGTGTATATGGCATTCCATTTAAATATGGAATCAGACGTTTATAAATAATCCCCCATGTTTGATATGGTCTGTTTGAAAATGCTTCAAAATAGCGGCTCGCATTTGTTGTCCTTGCCTCTTCTTTTTTATATGTAACTCGTTCTGCTATTTCCGCCACCGCAAGCAGCCGACCATACAGATAATCGCGATCTGCACATTCATAATCTAATGCCACTTCATATTCCTCCTTTTCTCCTCTGGCTTTTTTCTCTTCAATCATCGTCTTGCGTATCATTCCACACGCTGCTTCCAATACTTTCCGCCAATTATAACGATTCTGGTATGCAGTTGGTTTACAAGCTTTATGAAACAAATTTCTTACAATCTCTTTTGGAATCTTTCTTCCAGTTATCACACACGGAACCAACTTCGATATCGCCTGTTTCCGCACTTCCTGCTTACATTTTATAAAATCTCCCTGCTCTGTTCCATATGCATAATCAGCTATTTCATAAAGCGAAAAGGACCGGATCTCATTTGTCCTTGCTTTCCCTGAAAAACAATTCCATGCCGTTTCAAAATGCCAGCGTTCTACATTCTGATAAAATTCAGAAATTCCTAGTTCCTCATACATTCCGATAGATACCCTTCCTGTTGTCGCCGCATCCAGCACCATGATCATTGCCTTTTCTCTATGATCTATCTGACTTTTGATTTCGTTCTGCTTTTTCGCTCCCCAGACAGCCTTTCTCAAACGTTCCCTATAAAGAGGCATGGTATCTGATACCAGTGTGGATTTTCCATCATCGGACTCGTTCTCCTCCAGCATGTCCCATTCATCTTCCAGATCATCTTCCGGATTTCCGATAATATCCGGCAATGCCTGCATATTACTTGCCCAGGCTAAAACTATCATCGACCCGATCGCAATTCCCTGTTTTTCAATCAGCCACTTGAGCGCATTATGCATTTTCTGTGAAAACTCATACCCTACAGATAATGCCTGTTCTTTTGAATCGAATCTTCCACGATAAGAAAATCCCCTTTCGTCATTTGAGGAAATCAACTTTGCCTTATCCCCTGCATTTCGTATCTTTGAAGGATGCTTATACGTGCATGAAGTATTCTTTCCCGTTGCATAGCAAAGCTGGCTCCTATCCTGATTTTCCGACTGATACAAAATAAAACTTTCATAAAGAGAAAAATCCTTCCATGTCCTGCTTTCTTTCTCAAGCACATCTTTATAATTCACACGAAATCTTACAAAAAATTCTTCCTGACTGATACCAAAAATTTTATTATTCTGACTCAGTTTTCCTGTTTTTTCATCACTCTTCAGGCATCTCCCCTCAATCAGGTCATGCATCAGTCTCCCCTTACGCAAATATATGTATACCGCCCTGACTGCCGGATGACTGTTTCGTGAATCATTCCATTTTCCCAACTGCTCCAGATATGCCTGATAATATTTCTGATTCTCTGTATGTTTTCCGGATACAAATTCCTTATAATCTCCGGCAATATAAATCAGTTTATCCGCAAATGGATGCGGTGTAATTCCCGAACTGCGCGTCCCAGAATCTTCTGTTACCGGGATTACTGTAACAGAGTCCTTTTTATCCATAACAGGAACTGCCGAATAAAATTCTCCATCTTCCGACAAGGTCACCTCGACTTGAGCATTCACTGTAGAATGATAAATAGGAAGCAGCAATACCTTTTCATCAACTTTTCCCCAATTATTTTCGTACACTTGATACAACTCATTCGTCCAGCTCAATTTTCTCCTCCTTCCCAAACTCTCTGATCCCACTAAAGTTCTTTTCACTACCAAAAATTTTTATTGGCATCTCTTTTATATGCCGTTTCATTACACATTCTTCCGGACTGATAAATTGAATCACTCCATCTTCCATAACCGGATTCCACAATCTCACTGTCATTTTCCCTTTGTCCTCTGAAAGCTTTGCCTCATCTGCATAGGTAATTCCGTGGTACATAATACCATAGGAAATTGTCCCACTCTCATCATAATAACCTTTTCCTTCCCCGAAATGACACGGTTCTACATAGCCCTGACACTCCCTTGTCCCAAGAAAGATATCTCGTCTTCCTCCTCGTTCGATCATGCGCTGCGCAATGCTCAAATACTTTTTTGCATTCCTGTCCTGCTTCAACTCTGGACGATTCATATTCCACTCAAAATGCGCTTTGACCTGATAGCAAACATCACTTAAATAAGTGTAATAAGCAAGTTCATTTCCACCTCCGTATTTAATTGGCCGCATCCCTTTGCGCACTGTTTGGATTTTATTCATAACACGGACACTGTCGATCTTCCATTCTATCGTCGGTTTCCAGAAAACACTGCTTAAAATTCCTTTTAAAGCTTCGTATGTCGGAATCGGATAGGACATCTTTTCCCCACCTGGCCGTGTCAATATATCCGAAAACAGTGCGTACTTTCCATATACCTGAAATTCAACTCTGTTCCCGTAAAGTTCTCTGTTCATATCTGTCTCTTCCTTTCTTCGTTCTTTTTAAAGATCAGTAAATCCATGTCCCCCGTTTCAGCGTTACCCCCACATTCTGATCATAATAACCCTCCTCAAGCAGCCAAACTCCACATTGCAGCAGTTCCAATGCTTTTTCTTTCTCTAGTATCCTTTTCGTTTTCTCAGAAAGACCAACTGTATATTTCTGTGCCCGTCTTAAAATTTTAACAATCTCAGAATTACTTGTTTCTGTTCTTAGCTGTACCATCAACTCTTTCGCTTCCTCATTGTAAGGTACTATTACAGAAGTTGTAGGTACATCGATCATCTTAAACAGTTCTCCCGCTGTCTTAAATGCCTGTACCCGATAACTCTTCTTCCCACAATTTCTATACGCATTCATCGACAGTAAATTCACCAGATCTGTTTCCATCCCTGCATCTTCCACATTGTACATCAGATCTTCTTTACACTCCTTATAATATTTTTGAAAATATAGCTGCATTGCCTCCACCGATGCCAGATCCTCATAAGCCTTACTATCAATCATCTGTCGTGATACATCCTGCGCTGTTTTTATCGATTTAAGCGCGTAAATCTCCTCTTCACATACATTCAAAAGATAAACCGGGCAACATTCACCATCTTTTCCTTCTCTATTACAGCGGCCTGCTGCCTGCGCCACATTATCCATCCCTGCAAGCGAACGTATCACACAGCGGAATGATATATCAACTCCCGCTTCTATCAGCTGTGTAGTTACACAAATAACCTTGTCTTTTTTCAGTTTCTCCTTCAAATCCCTTATCAAACTTCTCCTATGTTCCGGACACATATTCGCACTAAGATGTACAAGGATCATCTCAGAATCCTTTTGCTTACAGAGTTCCTGATAAACCTCAAAAGCTGCTGCTTTCGTATTCACCACAAATAACACCGTTCTTTCTGTACGGTATTTTTCCATACAAAATTTTGCTGCTTCTACATATGTATAGCCAGATTTTCGCAATGCAGATATAATTTCGTTCCTCTTAAATGCCTGAAAATCACCTGAATAATCGCCTGTCATGCTGTATGCCTTACTATCTGTGATCCGCAGTGGATACTTTACTTCCTCCAAAGCAGGCTGTGTTGCAGAACACAATACAACAGCTGACTTCCCGATTGTTGATATAAAATTCACTCCCAGATTAAACAAGCACACGCATTCTGCTGGTATTGACTGCACTTCATCAATAATAATTACTGAATTGCATAATCGGTGCATTCTCCGCACCGAATCCATTCGATCTGAGAAAAATGTATTCATAAATTGAACCAGTGTAGTTGCTATTATCGGCATATCCCATTTATCTGCTCTCAGTTCATACTCTGCCATTTCCTCCTCTATTTTAAACGATGCAATCATATCAGAATGATGCTCCAATACATACTCTTCTCCAACAATTCTCTTCCATTCCTCACAGTTCTGCTCCAAAATTGTCCGGAAAGGCGCTATATAAAATATCCTTTCTTTCCCATGCTTCTTGCAGTAATGAATCGCAAAACGCAAAGCGGATATCGTCTTTCCACCTCCAGTTGGAACGATCATCCTGCAAATCTCTGTTTCCCGTTCTGCATAGCATTTGCAACGTTCTGAAATATCACACCGCAATTTTGAAAGCGGATCCTTTCGTTCACGAAACTCCCCGCATTTTGCTTCCACTTTCTCACTAAGCACCTCCCAGATGTTCTCCTCAAACACAGCCTCTGTTCCTTTTCCTTCCTGAAAATCGGCAGTATTTGTCCGGTCTGCATCCACAAGCACCGACTGCATCAACCGTTCAAACTGTCCCATGTAAAATGCGAATGTAGTTGTGTCTTTCCCTATTTGGGCAACTTTTCCCCTAATCGCCATATACTCTTCTTTCGCGGCATAAAGCAGATTTAACCATTCTTGTTCTGACAACATTTGAATCAAATTACTCCGTATTTCTTCATACCGTTCATCCTTTGAAATTCTCTCCCGAAAATAGTCATTTCCCTCTTTATCAATCCAGTCATGTAATCCATGATGTGAAATAACCGTATATGAAATAAATCTGGCCACTTCTACTATCTTTGGTTCCCCGGTCTTTTTCGCAAGTTCCATCAAATACCTTGCTCCCGCATAACAGTGATCTATCATTCCTCGTGTAAAATTGTTTTTCTCCAGAATATAATCATTAAAATCTCTGCATAATTTCCCCGCATCATGGATCATTCCCTGCATCCTTGCAATAACCGAAGTATCTATTTTTTTGGCATACCCTTCTCCTAAATCTGCTGTTTCCCTGCTGTGCTCAAACACAGTCTGTATCTCTAATCTTCCATCCACTTCTCGTTTATGTGCTGTAAATACGTTCATGACTCTCACATCCTTTACTGCTAATATAACATGCTTTAATTACATTGTCAATATATTACTTTCTTGTGAATACAATTTATCCTCAAATATATTTCCTATAATTGCAAATAAAATTATAGGAAGTAATTTGACATATACCATTTTTTTTATTAAAATATAAAAGTTCTGTTCAGTCATTTGACTGTGGATTGAAATACAAGAAAGTATTATTTTGAAACAAGCAGGGAGCCGTTTCATATATGGTGAATCAAAAAATGGATTCGACCATAGTTGTGATGGCTCCTTGTCTTTGTTCCAACAACACAAAATTTCACTATTTTTATTACATTCTATTACGGCAAACTCGCCTCCACACACAGTGCCCCATACCCCACCTGATTATTCGGATACTCCTCAAATCCCGGCAATGGCCTTGCGCCTCTCCTCAAATATGCCTTTACTTTTTCCCCATACAGATACGGATCGTTCCCTCTTACGATTCCCCACTCCATGAGAAGCGCCGCCGCGCCTATCACAAATGGTGTCGCAAATGATGTCCCCGTAAAGGTCTGATAGATTCCAGACGGCGTCGGCGCCATAATGTCCACTCCCGGCGCTGCCAGATCTGGTTTCCCTTCTTCCCATGCTGCAGCTCCTCCTCTTCCCGAAAAATCCGCATATGCAAAAGTCAGCGGATCGTAAGCGCCCACGCTGATCACCCGCTGGGATGTGGATGGAACTGTAAGAGTTCCTCTCTCGGTCGGATAGCGAAATGCAGTGCCCTTGTTTAATACATTCTCACTCGGAAGCCACAAGTCATATTCCCCCGTTATAATCTTTCTGGGTGTCAGAACAAACTGCCAGACCCCTGGTGTAATGTAGGAATCTCTCGGAAGAAATTCAATAAAAATTTCCTGCTGGACATGAAAGGGACTCGGCTCGCCATAGTACAATAAAATTTCGGTGTCTCCGATCACAAAACGTTGTGTACCGATCACTTCCGGGATCGGACCGATCTGCACACCTGACGGCGAAATCAGCGAGATATCCACAATATCATGATAACTTTTCCATATCTGCACATTGATCGCAGTCTCCCGCTCCTGCACAGCAAGCGGAATCTGCTCCTCCGCATACTCTCTCAGGATCCCCGATGTATGGCCGGCGCTTGCCCCTTCATTTCCCATACCGATACAGATCACACTTTTCCACAAATTCGCAATATCTGCAATAAACCGTTCCAAAAGACTTGTTCCGGTATGAGATCCATATGTATTTCCAAAACTGATATTGACCGCAACCGGCATTCCGATCTGCTGTGACTTTTTCACGACATAATCAATCGCCTGCATCAATTCTGTCGTCCGTGGAAATCCTTCTTCTCTTGGCGTCCCCAGTTTCACAATAAGCAGTCCACTCGCGGATGCGACACCCCGATAACGTTGTCCCTCACTTCCTCTTCCATTGCCCACTGCAATCCCTGCCACAGCAGTCCCATGACCGGATCTGTCCTCGCTTGGCACGATTTTCATCTGTTCTGTCCGGCTTGCCTGCTGCAGTGCTTCATCAATCTGTTCTCTTGTATATTCTGTTCCCTGCACATAGCCCTCAGGTGGATTTCCCGGGATTGTCTGATCCCACAATGCATAGATCCTTGTTGTTCCATCTTCTTTGCGAAAATCTGGATTTGCATAATCAATCCCCGAATCAATAACTGCGACCAGTACTCCTTCCCCAAAAAGTTTTGGAGGGCGTACCTGCACCGATGTGATGCAGGACACCCTTCTCCCATTTTCCACTTGAAAAAACAATCTCTTTGGCTTCTCAATATATTCTACTTCCGCAATCTCGGACAAAGTTTCCAGTCGTTCTTCCCGGATCGTCACAATCGCAAATTCATTGCTTAACTCTACAACACTCTCTGCGATTCCACGAACCTGCTCAAGTGTTCCTGAATATTTTATGATAACTTCCCACGTCCTTGCGACCGGATAATATCCAACATCGAGTTCCAGAGACTTTTCTCGTTCTTCCTCACTGACACTCAATGCAAGATTCAACAGATTTTCAATTTTCTGATCTGCCATACTATCACCCCATCACACTTTATTCAGGTGCAACGGCAAAAATACATCTACGGCTGATCCTTTTCTTCTTCACTTCCCATCAGCGTACCCGTATACGGCGCCAGTGATAATGGAATAAAATACCCTTTTTCATGTCTGCACAGCGGACAGATCTCCGGTGTCTGTCCCCCGGAATGAATATGTCCACAATTCAGGCACATCCATTTTCCTTCTTTCGCAGCGCGAAAATAGGTTCCATCCTCCAAAAGTCTTGCAATCTTTGAAAACCTTCTCCCATGCAGCTTTTCTACTTCAGCAATCTGGATAAAAGCAGAAGCAACCTCTAAAAATCCTTCTTCTTTTGCAGTTTCCGCAAATACCTGATAAACATCATCTGCTTCCTCAAACTCATTATGCTGCGCTGCTTTTAAAGCTTCAATGATGTTCTCATTGTCATCGATCGGATATCCCGCGTGAATTTCAATCGTTTCTCCGGTCATTTCTTTTAACAATTCATAAAAACGCTCTGCGTGCGCCCGCTCCTGCTCCGCCGTAAACAGAAAAATCTTTTCAATCGCGTACAGTCCCTGCTTTCTTGCAAGTTCTGATCCAAATGTATAGCGGTTTCTTGCCTGACTTTCTCCCGCAAATGCTTTCATGAGATTTTCCTTTGTTTTGCTGTTTTTCAGACTCTGTACCATGATTCTCTCCCTCTTTCTTTCTGGATTTTTCGCAGTTCCTCCACCACGTCACTCAGAAGTATGTACTGTGAAATATCTTTTATACATCTATGATCCCATTTTCAAAAACACGCTGCGCCTAATTAAAGCCAATGATCCTTCTCGCCACCTCATATGCAAGCACGGACACTTTTCTTCCTGAATTTCCCGGAAGGTTCATCGTCTGACCCATAATACTGTATCGGATCTTCCAGTATACCCGGTAATCGACTTCCTTCAGATACTTCCAGAGCGCCTTTTTCTTTTCCAGATTTTCTTCTGTCTTAGATCGGATCAGAATGATCGAAGATACCGTCATCATGATCGCAAGATAGTTGATCATATAGTTTCTCAGTTTTCTGCTGGAAATCTTCCTCATAGAATACATATCGATCATCGTTCTTGTCACATAAAGCTGCTGGTCGATCCGCCTGATCATATTTTTTTCATTGACAGACTGGTCTTCCCGCCCGATAAAATACCGGTAAAAATCCACATCAAGATAGTACAGTGATGTAACATGCGGAAGCGGATAATACACATAAATGTTATCCACATAAAATGTATGTTTCGGCAGTTTTAATCCACAATTTCTCAACAGTTCTGTCCGGTAGATCACCGAGTGCATTAAAATATACTGTGACAGCCGGAATCTTCCGATATCTCCCCATGTGATGATCCGATCCTGGGGAAGCACATTTCGATAATGGATCACTTTCTTATGCTTCACTCCGACTTTCTCATAAACATAGTTGGAGATAAGCATGTCTGTCAGACTTCCCTGCTGATACCATCCTTTCAGTACATCCAGGATCTTCTCCAATGCAGTCTCTTCCACCCAGTCATCACTGTCTACCACTTTAAAGTACATACCGGACGCATGGTTCAGCCCTTCATTCACTGCGTCTCCATGTCCCCCGTTCTCTTTGTCCACCACCTTTACAATGGTCGGATACTCTTTTTCATACCTTCTTGCAATCTCTAGTGTACGGTCGGTCGATCCGTCATTTACAATAATGATCTCCACATCTTCTCCCCCTGGAAGAAGTGACTGTACTGCCCGGTCCATATAAGCCTCCGAATTGTAACATGGAATCGCAATGGATAAATATTTCATTTCGTTCACCTCATTTATTTTCAGTCTGTCCATAGTATAATCCATTTCCTCATATTTTCCAACAGCTATATTGTAAATTCCTTATATTTCCGATATAGTAGAAGCATAATCATTTTTTTGGAGGTAATTCACATGAAAAATATAATTGTAGGACAGTCCGGCGGACCAACTGCCGTGATCAACGGAAGCCTTTACGGTGTTGTGACAGAAGGTCTTCGCCAGACTGACACCGTCGATACTGTCTTTGGAATGGTCAATGGGATTGAAGGGTTCTTAAATGACCAGATCATGGACATGCGTCCCCTTTCGGAGAGCGGAGAGTTAGAACGTATCCGGACAACTCCTGGAGCGTATCTTGGATCCTGCCGCTATAAACTGCCGGAAGATCTGACAGATGCCGTCTACCCGAAATTATTTGAAAAATTTGCCGATAAAAATATCGGATATTTCTTCTATATCGGCGGAAATGACTCTATGGATACGGTAAGCAAGCTTTCCCGCTATGCAGCCTCTGTCCAGAGCGATATTCGTTTTATCGGTATTCCAAAGACGATCGACAATGACCTTGTCGAGACTGACCATACGCCGGGCTTTGGAAGCGCTGCAAAATACGTAGCTTCCACCGTACGCGAGATTGCCATCGATGCTTCTGTCTACGACAATAAAAAATCAGTGACGATCGTAGAGATCATGGGCCGTCATGCCGGATGGCTGACTGCCGCAAGTGTCCTTGCCCGCAAATTTGAAAACGACAATCCAGTTCTGATCTACCTTCCGGAAGTCGCTTTCGATCAGGATGCTTTCATACAGAAAGTGGCGGAAGCACTGGAGATGACCCCGAACCTCGTCGTATGTATCTCTGAAGGGATCAATGATGGAAATGGTACTTTTGTATGTGAATATGCAAGTGATGTCGGAGTCGATAACTTTGGTCACAAGATGCTTACCGGCTCTGGAAAATATCTGGAAAACCTCGTAAAAGAACGCCTTGGCATCAAAGTCCGCTCCGTAGAGCTCAATGTCAGTCAGAGATGTTCCTCTGCCTGCCTCTCTGCAACAGACTTAAATGAGGCTGTCTATGCCGGAACTTACGGGGTCCAGGCCGCACTACGGGGTGAGACCGGAAAAATGGTATCTTTCCAGCGAATAGGCGATGCTCCGTATAAACTGACTTGTACAACTGCCGATGTAAATAATATCTGTAATCAAGAAAAAGGAGTCCCACTGTCATGGATCACAAAGGATGGATCTGACATTGGGGAGGAATTCATCCGTTATGCCCTTCCATTGATCCAGGGAAATGTAGAAGTACCATTTGAAAATGGGCTTCCGGCATTTGCTTTCCGCAAATAGTTATTTCCATTCATATTTTGTTCATATTTCTTTCAAATTTTTTTCATTTGATTCACATGATTTCTTCATTTCTATGTCATATACTAAGACTATCAAATGAAACAACATTTGAAACAGACGTTAACAGTATTAACATACTTTAGAAAAACTTTTTCATAATACATGCCAGATGCGTATCCGTACCATCTGGCATCCTCCCTTTTCAGGGAGTTTTTTTCTTTATCAGAATCCATATGCCTGCTTCAATGTCCGAAATGTCTCTGTATTCTGAAGTTCCGGCAGTTCCTGGATCACATTTTTTGTCGCCCGCTCTTTCATTTCCGGCTCCACTCCCTTCACTTTCCATATCACTTCCAGATATTTTAGTGCAAGTGATTCCGAGTGCGGAAACATTCTTCTGGCTTTCCTGCATATTTCTGCCGCCTCATCCATCTTTTCTTCCCCTTCATAATACTGTATCAGGCATAAGAACATCTCTTCCTTTTCCAGATCGTCAGAAACCCCTTCCAGATACTTTTCCATCGCCGCGATCTGTCCCTCCACTGTTTTTTCTCCCTCAAGAATCTTGTACACAATCTGATTATCTTCTTTTGCATCACTCAGCTTTTCAGATCTTTCCGTCTTTTCTCCTTCTTCCGTGTCTGCCGTATCACCATCTGTTTTTCTCCCTTTTTTCTGCACAGTATTTTCCCTTTCTTTCACAGCCGTCACCGCTCCCTCTGATGCCCCGGGTAATATTTGTCCTATGACAGCCCATAAAAGGATGCCAGCCGCACAGACAAGACCTATGATCTCTGTTTTCTTTTTCACTTCACCTCCGCTTCCTCTCACATGCCATTTCAAAAAATACTTCTGCACGGTCTGAAAATCGGTAAATCCTTTTTCTCCATCTGACTCCAGACAGTTCTGGATCATTTTTGCCAGTCGATACTCTTCTCTTTTGGTAAGCGGAGGATTTGTTTCACTCTGCGACAGCAAATATTGAACCGTCTTCCCGAATCCATAAATATCTGCAGCCTCACAAATTCCTTTCTGACGGTAAATCTCCGCATTGACAAAATAGTTTCTCACCGTTCTGCTCTGGATCTGTCGCATGATCTGTCTGCTGTCTTCTGCTTCCGTATCCAGAAGATAGATCTCCCCGTCCTCCTTTACGATGACACTGTATGGTGTTAAATACCCATAAGTCTGCTTCTCCCCATGTTTATGGAACCATGTGATCTGCAAAAGCAGGTTACGGATCAGCTGCCATAATGATTCTTTCTCTACCTGCGGATGATACTTTACCCAGTAGATCAGCTGCTGTCCGGACACCGTATCCTGAATCCGCTCGCAATATTTCCCATGCTGTACCATTTTAATAATGTCATACTCTTTCTTTTGCAAGAACATGCCCCCTTCTCTTTTACCATCTTTTGTTGTTTCATCGGAATCACTGGATCTGTCTGCACCACCTGGGATGCACACCGTAGACTTGACACTCCCCACAGCCCAAATAAGGAGTTTTTAATATCTTAGATAAAGCTAAGAATTCTGTGCTGACAAAAACATGCACTCTGTTAGAAATGTTTTTATGAGGCAGCCTCCCAACACAGAGAGACTGCCATATGATATGCGCAGCTGCGCAATTCTTTGAAAGATCTTCTTTTCATTAATCGATCGGCCGGTACAGATGTCTCGGGATTCCATCTACCATAACCGGAGATACGTCCCCCTGGATCAATGGACGCACATAGGTAATAAACTCATCTGTCACATAAGTGCCTTCCTTATTTACCCATTCTCTTGGAACAAGACGCTCATCATTTGCAATTTTATGAACATCCTTTACCTCCGTCGTACATTGATATGGATCATCAGATAAACGGAGCATCACAACCATCTTTCCGCTGTCTCCTTCGTCTCCGGCTTTCACTGCTGCACCGCCTACCTGACTTGCCTCAAGAATATCTACTCTCGAAGCAGAGTGTGATGCCGCTCTCTGGAGTGTGCTGAGTTCTACCGCTCTTGTCTTACATCCGATCTCGCCCGCGATCAAAGACGCCAGATAATTTGCTGTTCCGGTCAGCTGCTTATGTCCAAACGCATCCACAAAGTCCACACTGGATCCAAGTTCGCATACATACTTTCCGTCTGCTGTCTTGATTCCTTCAGAAACTGCAACGACAACGGAATACTTTTTCTCCAGCAGCTTTCTTACTTTTGCAACAAACTTGTCCACATCAAATACAAGCTCCGGAAGATAAATCAAATCCGGTCCTTCACAGTCTTCGCCTTTTGCGAGCGCTGCCGCACCGGTCAGCCAACCTGCATTTCTTCCCATGATCTCCACGATTGTTACAAGACCATGTTCATATCTTAAACTATGTCCGTCTCGGATGATCTCTTTTACCGATGTCCCGATATATTTTGCCGCACTTCCGTATCCCGGTGTATGATCTGTCAGCGCCAGATCATTGTCGATCGTCTTCGGCACTCCGAGAAAATTCGTATGTCCACGGCCGGTTACCATCGAGTAGTCATAAAGCTTCTTGATTGTATCCATGGAATCATTTCCACCGATATAGATAAAACATTCGATGTCCAGTTCTTCCAGAATATCAAAAATCTTCTCATAAACTTCCTGATTCTCATGGATCTCCGGCAATTTATACCGGCAGGAACCTAAAAATGCAGCCGGCGTTCTCCTCAATAGTTCTACATCCAGATCACTTCTGATAAAGTCTGAGAGATCTACATACTTTCCTTCCATCAGCCCCTGGATCCCATGCAGCATCCCATAAACTTTTTTCGCCCCACGCTCTCTCGCAGTGCAGTAAACACCGGCAAGACTAGAATTAATTGCCGCTGTCGGACCTCCTGATTGTCCTACGATCACATTCCCTTTCATCATATCCCTCCAGTTCGTTTGTCAATACCCTTATCTTAGTATACTTTGCATTTATTGTAAAGAAAAACTTTGTTCCTTTTGTTCATTTTTACTTATTTTTGATATTTTTTATTTCTTTTCGACATTTTTCACTGTTATTT
>JAPFCT010000404.1 GCA_026169575.1 Faecalimonas sp. | reverse complement strand
GTCTATTTACCGCTTCCGCGGGGCAAGACCGGAGATCATGCTCGGATTTTCTAAAGACTACCCCAATGCCAAATCAATCATACTGGATGTAAATTATCGTTCGACGAAAGCTGTAGTAAATGCTGCGGGAAGGGTGATCGAACGAAATAAAAACCGTTACCAGAAAGAAATTGTGACGGTCAATGAGCAGGGAGACAATGTCCATATCCAGGAAGTCCGCCATCCGGTGGAGGAGAGTCATTACGTCAGAGAGCAGGTTCAAAAAGCTGTGGCGGCGGGGACCGAGCTGTCCCAGATCGCGGTGCTATACCGGACCAATACAGAGCCGCGCGCACTTGTGGAGACACTCCTGGAATATCATGTTCCATTTCAGATGAAAGAGCATCTTCCGAATCTCTATGAACATTTTATCGGGAGAGATTTTCAGGCATATATGCGTATGGCGCTCGGGGGAAGAGACCGCGGAGACTTTCTGATGATCATGAACCGGCCGAACCGGTATATCGGAAGGGACAGCGTGGACCGCGGAAACATTTCTTTTGAGCAGCTTCGGAAGTATTATATGGAGAAAGACTGGATGGTAGACCGAATCGACCAGATGGAAGTGGATCTGAAAGTGATCAGCCGGATGACGCCGTATGCAGCAATCCAGTATATCAGAAAAAGTGTCGGTTATGATCTTTTCCTGAATGAGTATGCGATCAGGAGGAAAATGAAGCTGGAAGATCTTAAGGAGATCATCCGGGAGATGGAAGAGCGAGCGAAGGAATTCAAGACGATCGAAGAGTGGTTCGCACATATTGAGAAATATACACTGGAATTAAAGCAGCAGGCAGTCACGCGGACGGATGACAGAAATGCATTGTCGTTGATGACATTTCATTCGGCAAAAGGGCTGGAATATGATACGGTGTTTATTATTGGCGCAAATGAGGATGTGACGCCATATAAAAAGGCAGAGCTTCCCGAGGAGATCGAAGAAGAGCGAAGGATGTTTTATGTGGCGATGACACGTGCAAAGAAGCATCTGATGATCAGCTATGTCAGAGAGAAAAACGGAAAGGCAATGGAACAGTCCCGGTTTCTTGGAGAGCTGCTTCAGAGAAAAGAAACTGCCGGCAGAAGAGCTTCACAGATGATTTAGATGGATGTCCGTAAAACGGAGGTTCTTTCTGTGTAACTGAAACGGTAATGCAAGATGGGAGCAATGATAGAAAAAAGAGGTATCGGAAATCTGGGCTTTTAGAAAGGGAGTGGCAGTCAGACTGTATCACAGCGACTGCTGCAGCAATCCTCCCTTTCATTGCCAGATATTCCGGTACCTCTTTTCCTGGTAATCAGGAATAGGACAAAATTATTCTTCGTCGTCTAAATCGTCAAAATCCTGCTCGTCAAGCCATTCATCAAAAGCATCGGCAGCAACTTCATACTCATCGTCATCTTCGATGTTCTCAAGAGTCGGTTCTCCGTCCACTTCTTTGTAACGGTAGATAAATACGTCTCCGTCTTCATTCTCACCGTTTTCATTGAGAGGAAGCAGTGCGATGTATTCTCTTTCTTCTGCTTCATAGATCGTGAGGACAGCACATTCAACTACTTCATCGTTGTCTAAGGTTAAAGTTACTGTGACTGCTTCATCACTGTGGCATCCGCAGTTACAATCGTCGTGGTTGCAGTTGCAATCGTGGTTGTGTTCACTCATAATATTCTCCTTTTCTGCTTCATTCATCTTTGAATTACTGATATGATAACTCTATCAGACTCCGGTCAGAAATGCAAGGGGAAAACTATTGACATTAATATAAAAATAGGTAAAATTAAATTTATATGTGTGAAATCTGTGTGAAACAGACGATTCTATACTGATATGGGAGGAAACAATATGCGAAAGAAAATGACAGCGATCATGCTCTGTATGATTTTGTGCGTGATGCCGCTTGCAGGCTGCAAAAAGCATGTGGGGACACCGGAGGATAATGCAGAGAGCACGGAGGAAGAGAAGACGGAAGAAACAGAGCAGTATACATTTGGGTATTCTTGCATCACAGTATCTGAGAACCCATATTTTGTCGTGCTGGAGGAAGCAATCCGTGAAGAAGTAGAGAAGCAGGGAGGACAGATGATCACGCGTGATCCAAAGGGGGATGACCAGCTTCAGCTGGAACAGATCTATGAGATGATCGAGGAAGGGATTGACGCTATCTTTTTAAGTCCGGTAAACTGGGAGACAATCCAGCCGGGGTTAGATGCGCTGCAAGAAGCAGATGTCAGGATCATCAATATTGATACAGAAGTAAAAGATCTGGATATGGTAGATGCCTATGTAGGGACAGATAACAAGCAGGCAGGATATCTGTGCGGCGAGGATGTCGTACAGAGGTTTCCAGATGGAGGAAAAGTAGTCATCTTAGAGTGCCCTACTACAAATTCGATCAATGAACGGATCACCGGATTTGAAGAAGCGATCGCAAATAAAGGATTTGAGATTGTGGCAAGAGAAAATGTGCAGGGAGATCAGGAAGCCTCCAGGGCAGCCGCAGAACGTCTGCTGGCCGCATACCCGGATGCCGATGTGATCATGTGTGGAAATGACCAGTCAGCGCTTGGCGCGAAGATGGCAGCAGAGAAAAACAGCGCATATTCAGGAGTTGTGATCTATGGGGTAGATGGTTCGCCGGATCTGAAAAAGGAGCTGCAGAAAGCAGATCATCTGATCGCAGGAACCGCTGCACAGCGTCCGATCACACTTGGAAAAGATGCGGTGAAGGCGGCATTTCAGGTGCTGGATGGAGAAAAGATCAAGGAACCGATCTATGAAGAGACATTTCTGATCACAAAGGAGAATGTTGATATGTATGGAGCCGATGGCTGGCAGTAACAAAACAGAGAAGACGAGGGAGAGAGCAGATGAAGATCATAGAAGGAAAGCCGCTGCCGCTCGGTGTCAGCAGGCAGGGAGAAGCGGTAAATTTTGCAGTAGAGGCAAAAGAGGGAGCAGTCTGCAGCCTTTTGTTATACCGGTGTGGAGAGGCTGTCCCGTCGGAGAAGATCCTGCTGGGAGAGAAAGAAGGAACCGGGATGGTACGTTGCGTTGCGCTGTCTGATTTTTCTGCGCAGGAATACGAATATAATTATGAGATCAATGGAGAAATCATCACCGATCCGTATGCGGCGGGGACTACAGGAAGAGAAGTATGGAACTGCCAGGAGAAAAGAGCACCTCATGAGGTCCGTGGAAGGATCCTCCCCGGAGAAGGATATCCGTGGGAAGGGGACCGTGTACTCCGGATTCCCGAGGAAGAAGTGATCGCATACAGTCTTCATGTGAGGGGCTTTACAAAGCACCCATCCTCGAAAGTGAAGAAAAAAGGCACTTTTTCTGGTGTGATCGAAAAGATCCCTTATCTGAAGGAACTTGGAATCAACCAGATCCAGTGTATGCCCGTCTATGAATTTGAAGAATGCGGCAGAAAGGTGAATTACTGGGGATATGGAGAAGGCTTTTTCTTTGCGCCAAAGGAGGCTTATGCGGCAGGAAAGGATTCTGTAAGAGAATTTAAGGATCTTGTGAAAGCATGTCACAGAGAGGGCATCGAGATTGTACTGGACTTCCCGTTTACACC
>JAPFCT010000220.1 GCA_026169575.1 Faecalimonas sp. | reverse complement strand
TAAGACCGCGGCGGCAAAGAAACGGGCGGCAAAGCTGCGCTTTACCGAGAAGCAGGCGACGGCGATCCTGGAGATGCGGCTCTATAAGCTGATCGGTCTGGAAATCGAAGCGCTGATGAAGGAACATGAGGAGACACTGAAAAATATTGAGAAATACGAAGATATCCTGAACAATTACGATTCGATGACAAATGTGATCATCGAGGAGCTGGACGGCTACAAAAAGGCTTACGCGAGAGCGCGCCGCACGCAGATCGAGAATGCCAAAGAGGCCATCTTTGAGGAAAATAAGATCGAGGAGCAGGAAGTCGTGCTGCTCTTAGACCGGTTTGGATATGCGAAAACGGTGGATGTGGCTACTTATGAGCGAAACAAAGAGGCGGCAGACAGTGAAAACAAACATATCCTTCGCTGCAAAAATACCGGTAAGATCTGTATTTTTACCAATACCGGGAAAATGCATCAGGTAAAGGTTACAGATATCCCATATGGAAAATTCCGGGATAAGAGTGTCCCGATCGATAACATGGGAAATTATGACAGCGCGCAGGAGGAGATCGTATATCTCTGTGCGGAGGAGTCGTTAAAAGATGCCAGACTGTTGTTTGTGACAAGACAGAGTATGTTAAAGCAGGTGGCAGGGGAAGAATTCCTCGTATCCAAGAGAACGACTGCAGCGACGAAGCTGCAGGATGGGGATGAAGTCACTGCGGTGATCCGGATCGGTGAGGAACAAAATATCGTGCTCCAGACAGAGGGCGGATATTTCCTTCGGTTCCTGCTTGAGGAAGTGCCGGAGAAGAAAAAAGGCGCCGTCGGAGTGCGGGGGATGAAGCTGCAGAAAAATGACCGGATCGAGCAGAGTTATCTGTTTGAAGACGGGGTAGATACAAAAGGAACGTATCAGGAAAAAGAGGTTTCCCTGAACCGGCTGAAGCTAAATAAACGGGATGGAAAAGGGACAAAGACACGATTGTAGGGCGAAAGCAGGAAAAAGCGCTTGCTTTTCCCGAAGAGTTGTGCTATGCTCTTTAATAGATTGATATGTAACTGACAGAAGAGTGGGCAAGATGTCCACTCTTCTTTGTATCATGCACATTTGTCTGAGACGAAAGAACAAGAACAGAAAGGAAGAGATGATTTGTCAAAAAAAGAAGTATATGAACAGAAAACAGAAGAACTGATCCTGCCGATCGTGGAGGGCAATGGATTTGAACTGGTAGATGTAGAATATGTGAAGGAAGGCAGCAACTGGTACCTGCGCGTCTACATTGATAAGCCGGGCGGGATCGCGGTAGATGACTGCGAGACAGTCAGCCGCGCATTTTCCGAGATTCTGGACCGGGAAGACTATATCGAGGATACTTACATTTTTGAAGTCAGCTCTCCGGGGCTTGGAAGACCGTTAAAGAAAGAAAAAGACTTTCAGAGAAGTCTGGGAGAAGAAGTGGAGATCAGAACATACCGCGCGATCGACAGACAGAAAGAATTTACCGGTATTTTAAAGTCGTATGACAAAGACACGGTCACGATCGAATATGAAGATGGTGAGCCAAAGACATTTGAGCGAAGCGAGATCGCGCTGATCCGTCTTGCACTTGATTTTTAAACAGTTAGGAGGAAATAGAAATGAACACTGAGTTATTAGAAGCGCTGACGATCCTGGAAGAAGAAAAGGATATCAGCAAAGAGACGATGTTAGATGCAATTGAAAATTCACTGATGAATGCCTGCAAGAATCACTTTGGAAAGGCGGACAATATTAAGATCATCATGGACAGAGAGACTTGCGACTACTCGGTATTTGCAGAGAAGACCGTTGTGGAAGAAGTAGAGGACGAGGTGATGGAGATCAGCCTTGCCGATGCGAAGATGATCGATTCCAAATTTGAACTGGGCGACATCGTTCAGATTCCGGTAGAATCAAAGGAATTCGGAAGAATTGCCACACAGAATGCAAAGAACCTGATTCTGCAGAAGATCCGCGAGGAAGAAAGAAAAGTAGTCTATGACCAGTATTTCGAGAAAGAAAAAGATATCGTGACTGGTATCGTTCAGCGATATGTTGGCAAAAATGTAAGTATTAATCTGGGTAAGGCCGATGCGATGCTGACAGAGAATGAGCAGGTCAAAGGGGAAGTATTCAAGCCGACAGAGCGTATCAAGCTGTACGTGGTAGAAGTGAAAAATACGACAAAAGGACCAAAGATCTTAGTTTCCCGTACGCATCCGGAACTTGTGAAGCGTCTGTTTGAATCAGAAGTGGCAGAAGTCAAAGATGGAACTGTGGAGATCAAGAGTATTTCCAGAGAAGCAGGTTCCCGTACAAAGATCGCAGTATGGTCCAACGATCCGGATGTCGATCCGGTAGGAGCATGCGTCGGAATGAACGGTGCGAGAGTCAATGCGATCGTCAATGAACTGCGCGGGGAGAAGATCGATATCATCAACTGGAGCGATAACCCGGCGATCCTGATCGAGAACGCATTAAGTCCGGCAAAAGTTATTTCAGTTATGGCTGATCCGGATGAGAAGACAGCAAGCGTGATCGTTCCGGATTACCAGCTCTCTCTTGCGATCGGAAAGGAAGGACAGAATGCAAGACTTGCAGCCCGACTGACTGGATATAAGATCGATATCAAGAGCGAGACACAGGCAATCGAAGCGGGAGATCTTCCGGAGAACTACATGGATATGGCAATGGAAGCAGCAGAGATGGATGAGCCGGTCGCATCCAGGATGAATTCATTTTCTGAAGTTTTCAGTACACGCATCATCTCTTTTTTACTCTTCATTTCCCCGCATCCTACGCATTTTCGCATAGGAATCTTCTTCATGCTGCCCAAAC
>JAPFCT010000182.1 GCA_026169575.1 Faecalimonas sp. | reverse complement strand
TAAACGCTTCTTCCTTCTCCCTGCTCAGAACGACATTCGTTACCATGAGTTTTCTCCCATCGAAGGAAAGATCGGTCTGCCGGATCCCGTTTTCCTCCAGCACACGATAAAACCGTACTTTCCCCGCACTTCCATCCTTCAGGTTTCCACAGAACGCTCTCAGCTTTTCCGGATTCTGTAAATTCGTCTGATTGTTTTCATCTATTATAATATACCCCCGTTTTCCCATTTTTTCCACCATCTCTTTCAAAGAACTATCGGGTTTTTCTCTGTAGATTTCCCGGTAGTCTTCCCATGCCGTCTCCGCCTCCTTTTGCAGCAGTTTCTGCTCTTTCTCCCCGATTTCTCCTGATACTTCCGGACAAACCGTGCTCTTTTTTTCCTTCCGCGTCTGGTACGACTGCTCTTTGATTTTTTCTCCGGTGTCACATCCCTGCGCGCATGCGGCCAGCAGCACTGTCAGCACAGAAATCAGCACTGCTGCGATCTTTCCATATCGGTCTTCCATTCTTCTCCCTCCTGCTTCCATCTCTATTTTCTCTGTCTGAAACGGCTGCTCCTCTCTGAAATCTGCGCTCTTCCCCATATACTGCATCTATTATCTTACATTTGTAAGATTTCATTTTAAAAAGATAAGGAAGCAGCACACCTTCCCTATCTCTAATATTACATATGTAGTATTTACTTGTCAATCTTTTTTATTTTGCTTATGGAGCCTGCGCAAGAATTTCTTTTCGCTCTTCCTCCGTGATCATCTCATTCTTTACCATAGTTTCCAACACCTGCTTCTGTCTCTGTCCTGCAAGCTCCGGATTCTTCGTAGGCGCATAGACAGACGGGGCATTCGGAATTCCCGCAAGCATTGTGCTCTCATAGGCATTCATCTGTCCCGGCTCTTTCTGAAAGTATCCGATACTCGCCTCCCTCACACAATCGTACCCATCTCCAAAGTAAATATGATTTACATACAATTCTAAAATCTCATCTTTGGTAAACTCCTTCTCGATCGCAGCTGCCATAAAGATCTCGGCGAACTTGCGTTCCACCGTCTGATCCATGTCAAAATAAAAATTCTTTGCAACCTGCTGTGTAATCGTGCTTCCGCCTTCCAGAAGCTCCCCTGCACGGAGATTGTGATAAAATGCCCGCAAAATCCCGACCGGATCGATCCCTTTGTGTCTGTAAAACCGTTTATCCTCCACAGAGACGACTGCCTCTTTATAGATTTCAGGAAGCTCGTCTGCCGGTATAAAATTTTCATCTTCCACTGTCTCTTTCCGGATCTGTGCAAGGCTCTTTGCTTCCAGTGCTTCCTGATACATCCGATAGCCTTTTCCTGCAACAAATCCCCCCGCACACACAGCAATCAGAATCACCAGTGCCAGTATCCTCCGAATGCATTTCATGCGCCTCTCCTCCTTCGTATGTTCTTCTTTGTCTGCTTATAGTATAAAGGAACCCTCATCAAAGCACAAGATAAGGATTCCTTTAGATTTTTTTAAGCTTTTATGAATATGCATCCCTGCGACCGGTCTTCTGCCAGTTCACTTCTACCAGGTCACCTTAAGTTTAAAGTCCTGGTCAATCTTGCAGTATCCGAGGGACAGCCGCACTCCCTGGGTGCGCAGCAGCCGGCAGATCTCATGAAAGATCCGCATGACATTATTTTCACTGATCATATTTTCCTTATATTTCTCATAATAGGACCGCCTTGTCAGCATCGTAAGCTTCGGCATCGATGTCCTGATATTGCGGGCAACGATCTTCTCCTGCCCGATAAAATGAAATTCATTGAGCCATCCTTCCTCAGAACCATTGTCAAGATTTCTCGGAATCTCCCCGATTTCTTCCTTCGTATCCTGGATCAGTTCATAAATCCCATACACTGTATCCCGGTCTACCTTAAACATCTGCATCAGCTGAATGTCATCAAACAGCTTATAGGTACAGTATCTCAGATTTCCATTTCCAAAAAGTTCCAGCGAAAATCCGCCGTCCTCTCCTTCCCATCCTACGACCGGACTTGTCTGGTAGGAAAAGATTTTCATCTCCTTTGTCAATGTTGCCATGTATTTCTTACCCCTTTATTTGTTTTTTCCTTACCTCTCCGTACTTTGTGTCACTGACAGAAGTGGAAAAAGCCGGAAAATCTCTCTGCTTTCAAACAGCTCCTCCAGCCGTTTCAGATTCGTATCAGAATGTTCCACTTCCTTTGCATAACGGTGGGCGATCTCTGCCAGTTCTTCTTCCCCCGGAAAACTGCCGTCTTCCAAAAATCTGCAAACTGCCATCTCCTGGATCAGCATCGTGCTGACAACGGCAAATTTCACTTTCCCGTATGCCTGCCCGTCATAGACTGCACCGCAGAAATATGTAAATAAAAAGTAGACCATCAGCTGTTCCAGAAAGATCTGCCAGCGGTTCCCCCTGCATGCCTCCCGCTCAAACTGTGCAAATGACTCCAGATACGCTGCTTCGCCCCGCGAAAAAAGTGTCCGCCTCACAGATTCTATGTACGGCTTCCAGTCTGTTTTTAACACTTCCAGTTCCTCAAAGATTTCAAACATCTGACTCATTATCTCATAGCGCGGCAATGTTTTTTGTCTAATTTTCTCTAATTTTTCTCTGAACTTCTCGCGGTTCTTCTCCTTTTGATAACGCTCCAGAAGTGCATCGATTTCAAATAGTTCTTCCCTTTTGATCCTTCTTTGTACATCGTGGGCGAGCGCCAGCACTTTGCCAATACGAAAATCAACCGGTTCCTCTCTGTCCTGAAGAATGGCAGTCATCACTTCACGGACATCCATCAGTTTCGTAAACAAGAAGAAGTCAAAAGACTCATAAGACTCTTCTCTGTCATCTTCCCGGCTCAGAAACCGGACCGGTTCCCTGCATCCCAGTATGAGCCTTGCAGCCTCCGGGCATGACAGCGAGAGAGATATCTCCCGTACTCCCTCATACTCCTCGATATGCCGCGGATACATCCTGCATGTCCTGCAAAGCATATGTTCCCCGGCTTCCGCATACAGATCACACAAATTTTCCTCATTCAGAAAGGCACATCTGCCCTCATACTGCAAAAAAGAGCCTTCCCTCCAGTCCACCGAATTTTTCACACGGTTTCCAAATGCTCCGGGAATCTTTTTATATTTTTTAAGTGACTTATCATCGATCATGATCTGCCATCCGGCACAACAAGTGTCCGTACACGCAGATGCGGTACACTGAAACTTTCTATAATAATGCGGCACGGTATATAACATCGTTCGTTCTGTCCTTTCCACTTACGTTCTTTCCTTTATCTTATTTCCCGTATCAGTAAATGTCAAGCAAAAAGGAGAGTGTTAAAACTCCACTCTCCTGCAATAATTCCAAAGTCCTGCCGCAAACAGAAGCAAACCCGCGATCTCCGCTCCCAGAATCCAGATGAAATATGTGCCTGCGAAAACGACTGCCGCCAAAAATGGAATCGTCAGCACCATCCCAAACAAAATCCCACACAAAGAAGATGCACTCTGCTTGATGACCGTCATCTCATTCATCCAGTCATAGACCGGAAGCTTCAGGTTGATAAACAATCCCCACACAGATCCTGCAAATGCCGCTGCCACCGGATATGCAAACAGAAGGAGAATCGCTGCTCCCGTATAGTGAAACCGCACTGCAAGAAGCGCTGCGCTGATCAGCGATACCGGAATCTGCAGCATCAGATTAAACCGTATTTTCCCTTTGTAAATGTCTTCCTTTGCGATCGGGAGCGATTTCAGGATCCACAGATTTTTTCCCTCCAGAGACATGGAGACACTTGTCGTACATGTCATCATGGCAAGCACCCCCACAAGCAGCGGGACTGCCCCCTGAAAGATCTGTTCCGGGATCTGCATCCCCAGCATCTGAACCAGCTTTTCATCTGTCACAAAACATGCAGCCACCGCAAAGAGCAGGCTCATCAGCACACCGATCCCCATATTTACACAATACGTTGTGGAACCGAAAAAACGCCTCGCCTCTTTCTGGCAGATTGCGGTAACCGGACTTTTCGCCGTAACCTTCCCTACTTTATAATTTCCCTTTGTACGGTGTGTCATCAGACCGGTATTCATCTTCTTATAGTTCTTTGACACAAACAGGACAAAGAGAAGATAAAATCCTGCCGATGTCCCCGCAAACAGAAGAAACAAAAGCACGTTCCCACTTAAAATCCCACCGGCAAACCACCTCGCCGGCGGATACATCCGGTAGATTTCCTCTGACAGCATTTCTCCGACTGCCCCGATCTGCTCCGGCGTAAATCCCTCTTCCGGGATCACTGCCGTACTGCCAAAAGAAACCAGCAGCACTGCCACGCAGAACAACACTGTGAGAATCGTAGACACTGCGTTGGCGCCGCGAAATCTGGAAGAAATAAAAATGATCACAGCGCCTGCCAGTGTCGCTGCCACCGTCGGGATCAGTGGTACAAGGAAAATCCCCAGCATCCACATCACAACTGCCAGAACAGATTTCTCTGCCCACAAGAAATATCCCACTCCCATCGGGACAAGCACAAATGCCGTAATTCCAAGATGAAACAGATACAGCAAAAGAAATCTGCTTGCAATGACTGTCCTGGTCGGAACCGGAAGCGCCATCAGCATATCATAATCTTTGTAACCAAACATGATCCCATTCGTCTTTAACATTGTAAAAAAGAAGATTAAGAGCCCCGGCACGACGACTGCACAGCCGGGAACGAGTTCCTCCATGTTCAGAAAACCAAGTCCGAACGATAACCCAAAGGAATACGATGCCAGCATCGCAAGAAGTATTCCATACATCGCTGCCAGAAAGACCTGCTTTGCGCCCCATTTTTTCTTCGGCGCCAGATTCTGGATCTGTACTTTCAACAGCAGCAGACATTTACTTTTCATGCTCTGTCACCTCCATAAAAAGCCGCTCCAGTGACGCATCCTTTAAGACCGTTTCCATCTCTCCGGAGACAACCAGTTTTCCACCTTTGATGATCGCAACTTTGTTGCAGAGTTTTTCCGCCACATCCAGCACATGCGTGGAAAAAAAGATCGCAGCGCCTCTGCCGCACATTTCATGCATCGTATTTTTCAGAAGCAGTGTTGCTTTCGGATCCAGTCCTACAAATGGCTCATCCAGGATCATCAGCTTTGGCTCGTGGATCAGCGCTGAGATGATCGCCAGTTTCTGTTTCATTCCATGCGAGTAAGAAGAGACCGGATCCCCGAGCGCTCCCGTCAATTCAAACTGATCTCCGTACTTCTGTATCCGCTCTTTCCGGACAGCCGCCTCCACCTCAAAGATGTCACCGATAAAATTCAAATACTGGATCCCGGTCAGATGTTCATAGAGATCCGGGTTGTCCGGGATGTATGCCATACATTTTTTACATGCAACCGGATCCCTCCTGATATCCATCCCGTCAATCGTGATCGTTCCTTCCTCAAAATCCAGCACTCCCGCCACAGATTTGATCGTCGTACTCTTTCCTGCTCCATTGTGACCGATAAATCCATAAATATCTCCCGCCTCCACAAGAAGGTTCAGATCGTCGACAGCCTTTTTGCCGCCTTTATAACTCTTTGAAAAATGTTCAATTCTCAACATCTCTTCTTTCCCATCCTTTCCAATACTGTATTATTGTTTTAATACAATATACCTCCTTCATTTTGAAATGTCAAGAGCAATTAGAAGCCTTTTTCCCTCTGTCCCTTCTTTTTATTCCAGTCTGATCTGCTCCTCTTCCCAAGTACGGTTTCCTTCCAGATATTTTCTCGGAGATACCCCCACGGTCTTCTTAAACGCCTTGCTGAAATGATATTCATCGCAATATCCGACTGCCGCCGCGATCTCACTCGACTTCATCGTTCCGGTCAGCAGAAGCTCTTTTGCCTTGTGGATCCGTATCCGGTTCAGATAGGTAAAGATCGTAATCCCGGTCTGCGTTTTAAACATCCGGTTCAGATAGTCAAAGCTCATACTGCAAAGCGAGGCGATCCGCTCCCCGGTGATCTTCTGTTCGTAAGCGCCATGCAGAAAATCCAGGATCATCTGCACCTTCTCCTGATGCTGCGCCATCGTCCGGTCATCCTCCCGCTCACAGAACACCCTATCCGAATAATAAGAAGCAACTTCTGTCAGCACTTCGATCAATTTGCAGGAACAGATCAGCTTAAAGTGTTCTTTTCGGTAAGTAACGGCATGGATCGCCTCCTCGATCATCCTCTGTATCTTCTGCCGGATCCCCAGACTATCGATCCGCATCGTCTTCGGAAAGATCAGTTTTGATTTTTCATAAAACTCATGCCCCAGCGGATCACACTGATAAAACAGCTTCCGGTTTTCTTCCAGCATTTCTCTGATCTTCTTCTCCTCCGCACATGCAAGTTCCTGCAAAGTGTCTGCTCCAAAATGAATATAATAATACTCGCACTCCGATTCCCGGTATCCGACATGCGTCATACCGGGCTGAAGCAGGATATATTCTCCTTCCCGAATCTCATATCTGACATCCCCCTCTTTCAGATACATTGTCCCCCGTCGGACAAAATACAAAATATATTCCTCCGCCGTCCGGAGAAAATGCATCCATCCCTGCTGCATGTCCGTCTTATTCATATAGGATATTTTCGGAATCTGCTCCGTTTTCAGGCAAAAATACATCGTTTTCTCTCTCCTTCTTATTTTTCTTCCCATTTCTTTTTCCTTTTTCAGAATACAAAAAATATCGCTATAATACAAGAAATATGCGTTATTTTACATGTACAAATGCAAGACTTTGTTCTATCCTATCACTTGCAGTATCAATTAACTTGTACAGAATAGGAGTTTTCTATGGAAAAAGACCTGACAACCGGAAATATTTTTCAACGTATTTTAATTTTTACATTTCCGATCTTCATTGGAAATGTCTTTCAACAACTTTATAATATGGCAGACAGCATTATCGTCGGCCGTTTTGTCGGAAAGGATGCCTTTGCCGCAGTAGGTTCCACAGGCTCCTTAAATTTTCTGATCATCGGATTTGTACTGGGATTGAGCAGTGGTCTCTGCATCCCCGTCGCACAACGCTATGGTGCAAATAAATTATCAGACATGCGAAGGAAGATCGCCGCGGCAGTGCAGATCTCCATCGTTCTCGGTCTTGTACTGACAGTTGTCATCGCCTGCTCTACCGGCGCTCTCCTGCGCCTGATGCAGACGCCGGACAGCATTTACAAAGATGCCTACACATACATCTTTATCATTTTCCTCGGGATCCCGGCCACCCTTCTTTACAACGTGCCGGCAAATATCTCCCGCGCGCTTGGAGACAGTAAGATTCCGCTTTACTTTTTACTTTTTTCCGCATTTATGAATGTCATTCTGGATCTGATCTTTGTCTGCATCTTCCATATGGGTGTTTCGGGGACCGCAGTTGCAACGGTTGTCTCGCAGGCGGTATCCGGTATTCTCTGCATCCTCTATCTGAAGAAAAAGTATGACATCCTCACCTTCCAGAAAGAAGAATGGGCAGTCGATCTCTATTCGATCCGCCAGTCCACGATCATCGGAATCCCGATGGGACTTCAGTTCTCGATCACAGCGATCGGAAGCGTCGTACTCCAAAGTGCGGTAAATTTACTTGGGGCCGATGCAGTTGTCGCAGTCAATGCCGCCATGAAGATCCTGATGATCTTCACCCAGCCATTTGAGGCGCTTGGAGCCACACTTGCGACTTACTCCGGTCAGAATCTCGGAGCCGGCAAGATCGACCGGATCCAAAACGGGGTAAAGATCTCTATGCTCTTCTCCGTTGTCTGTTCCATCGCACTGATGATCCTGATTAATCTGGTCTGCCTGCCAATGTCTCTGCTCTTTATGAAACAGAGCGATATGACACCATATATTACGGAATGTATCCAGAAACTGCTGTTCTTTAACAGCTGTACCTTCTTCCCGCTTGCCTCTCTGCTGATCCTCAGAAATACCCTGCAGGGACTTGGGCACAGCGTGATCGCGATGGGCGCCGGACTCTTTGAGATGCTCGCCCGCACCTTAGTTGCATTTTTATCTGCAACGTTTGGCTATGCCGCCATCTGCTTTGCAAACCCGGCAGCATGGATCGCGGCAAATATCATTCTGGTTCCGCTTTACTTCTATACGATGAAAAAACTGAAACAGAGAAACTTTGCCTGATAAAAAATGTTCCACTTATAACTGACGCAAATTAAAGTAAAAAGGATTTTGCAGCACTTTTTGTCCGAGAATTCCCGGAAAACATTCTGCAAAATCCTTTTCTTTATTTCTTATCATCTATATTTCCAAAGCCTTTGTTTCCAGCTTCCTACGCCCTGCTGCTTTGACTATCTTTTCTTCCCATTCTTTTTAATATACGAACGCAGGTCTTCCAGTGCATCTTTGTACTTTCTCGATTCCAGTTTCGGGAACGCCCGGATAATACGCTTCATATGGGACGGATGCTTCAGGATCAGTTCTCTGTAGTATCTGCGCAGTTCGATGATCTGCTCCCGCATATCTTCTGAGAGGTCTTCTCTTCTCTCGTGGAATTCTGCCGCCCGCTCTTTTAAGCGGTCTGCCATCTCTTCTTTCCACTCCAATGCTTCTGTCACGTCCTCATAAATATTTTCCCCGATCTCATCTGAAATCCGGTGAAGTTCTGTCGCAATCTCATTCATCTTCGCCAGTCTCCGGTTCATCTTCAGAATATCTGTCACAGTCACATACAGATCCACAAACAATACAATGCCAAACAGTACGATGCAGGTCCATCCCACAAATTCCGGAAGAAAATCCAGCGCTTTGTGGATCAGCGGGTGCAGCACTTTCATGATCAATACGCATGCCACGCCCCAGATCAGCGAGAACAGAAGACATACATATCCGTTCAGATTCAGCGGCATTGAAGAATAATCCCACCACTTATTGTGAAACAGCTTGTCAAGAATAAACCCGGTAAACCATTCCAGTGCAGTCACAAGCACGACCGAAGAAATATACAGCAGGAGCAGATTATCCTTAAATCCATCCAGACAAGATACCACAACTGCAACACCAACCCCGTAGATCGGACAGATTGGTCCGTTTAAAAATCCGCGGTTGACAAACTTCCTCTCCTTGACTCCTGCAAATGCAACTTCCGTACACCATCCGAGAAATCCATATACAAAAAAATACAATATAAGAAAATAAACTGACATACGCTCATCCTTTCCTGCAAACTTTCGCCAAAACGTTCTCATCTTTTGGCAATCTTTGATCTCTTTTTCTAAGGCTCCCATCTCTCACTAGAAAACCCAGAAGCATTTTATGCTATCAGATAACCTTCATTATATTAAGGAACGTTTCTTCTGTAAACAGATTTTTTAAATTTCTGTCAAGAACTTCTTGTACTTTTCGCAAAGATTCATTATAATATTAATGAATAATGATTCTCATTAATATAAACATAAGAAGAGAGGAACTGATCCCATGCAGTTAAAACAAGGAAAAGATCATACAACTTATATCG
>JAPFCT010000331.1 GCA_026169575.1 Faecalimonas sp. | reverse complement strand
GAATGATACATCCACTGGTCCATGACGATCAGCGGCCGCTCCACTTCATGGAGATGGGAGACGGAGTCTTCTGTCAAAACAGCGATTCCGTAGGAGTTGATCAGTTCAGGGATCCCGTGATTGACTTCCGGATCAATATGATAAGGGCGCCCTGCAAGGACAATTCCGCGTCTGTGATGTTCATCCATCCATGCCAGTGTCTCCTCCCCTTTTCTGCGGATATCCTGACGGCAGGCGGCAAGCTCCTCCCATGCTTTCCTGACAGCATTTTGGATTTCCTGCTTTGGAATCTGGAATTCTTCTGCAAATTCCTCTGTAAGCCGTCTGGCAAGGATTTCCTCGTTTTTGAAAGAGAGAAATGGATTTTTAAAACGGACGGTCCCATCGGTGATGGCATCCATATTATTTTTGATATTTTCTGCGTAGGATGTGACGATCGGGCAATTGTAGTGATTGTTCGCATCTTTAAATTCTTCCCGCTCATAAGGGATGCAGGGATAGAAGATAAACGGGACACCCTGACGGATCAGCCATTCCACATGACCGTGCGCCAGTTTTGCCGGATAACATTCAGATTCACTAGGGATGGATTCGATTCCAAGCTCATAGATCTTCCGGTTGGACGGCGGGGAAAGCACGACGCGGAACTTCAGTTCGTGGAAAAATGTGAACCAGAACGGATAGTTCTCATACATGTTCAGGACACGTGGAAGGCCGACACTTCCTCTTACTGCCTCGTTTTCTGGGAGTGGTTCATATCCGAAGCAGCGTTCGTTTTTGTAGGCGAATAAGTTTGGAATTTCCTGTTTGCTCTTTTCCTTTCCCAGTCCCCGTTCACAGCGGTTTCCGGTAATAAAACTCCTTCCTCCGCTGAATTTGTTGACCGTAAGACGGCAGTTGTTTGTACAGCCACGGCACTTTGTCATTGTTGTGCTGTAAGTCAGCGCTTCGATCTCCTCGATCGGAAGCATGGTCGTTTCCGGATGTTCGGCAAAACGTTCGCGGGCGATCAGCGCAGCGCCGAAAGCGCCCATGATTCCTGCAATATCCGGGCGGACGCATTCGCATCCTGCGATCTTCTCGAAACTTCTCAGCACTGCATCGTTATAAAAAGTTCCGCCCTGCACGACGATATTTTTTCCAAGCGTCGATGCATCAGATACTTTGATGACTTTATACAGTGCATTTTTGATGACGGAGTAGGCAAGTCCTGCAGAGATGTCTGCCACAGATGCTCCTTCTTTCTGTGCCTGCTTGACTTTGGAATTCATAAAGACGGTGCAGCGGGTTCCAAGATCGATTGGATGTTTTGCAAAAAGCGCTTCGTGCGCAAAGTCTTCCACACTGTAATTCAGAGATTTCGCGAAAGTTTCAATAAAAGATCCACAGCCGGAGGAGCATGCTTCATTTAACTGTACGCTGTCCACGGTATGATTTTTGATCTTGATGCATTTCATATCCTGGCCTCCGATGTCCAGGATACAGTCGACAGCTGGATTAAAAAATGCCGCGGCATAGTAG
>JAPFCT010000170.1 GCA_026169575.1 Faecalimonas sp. | reverse complement strand
CCGGTTTTTATCTGCTTTCCGGCCAAAGTACCGCTCTGTTTCTTCATAACTTGTGATCATGTATGCCGACCAGCTGTCCAGTTTCCGAAAACTCTCTCCGAACGCTCTGTACAGCTCCGGAAGCGCAGATTTTTCCTCAAGCCGCTCTCCATATGGAGGATTGGTAATGATAAATCCGTATTTTTTCGGATGTCTTAAGTCTTTCACTGCCCGCTCCTGGAAATGGATCAGATGTTCCACTCCTGCCTCTCTGGCATTCTCCCTTGCAGCTTTTATCACTTCTCCGTCAATGTCATATCCCTGAATATCTACTTCAATCTCATCGTTGATCAAATCATTTGCCTCATCCACCGCTTCATACCAGCATTTTCTCGGAATAAAATTCGTCCATGCTTCCGCAGTGAAAGAACGGTTCATTCCCGGCGCGATATTGGCTGCGATCATAGCCGCCTCGATCGGAAAGGTCCCACTTCCGCAGAACGGGTCTACAAGGATACGGTCTTTCTTCCACGGAGTCAGCAGGATCAGCGCTGCTGCCAGAGTCTCTGTGATCGGCGCTTTGCTTGACAACTGCCGGTATCCTCTCTTGTGAAGCGAAACACCTGACGTATCGATCCCGACTGTCACAATATCTTTCATCAGGAACACACGCACCGGATAAGAAGCTCCATTCTCCTCAAACCAGTCAATGTGGTAATGCTGCTTCATCCGGTTGACCATCGCCTTTTTCATGATCGACTGAATGTCTGAAGGGCTGAAAAGCTTACTCTTTACAGACGCAGCCTTTGCCACCCAGAACTTTCCGTCCGCCGGAATATATTTTTCCCACGGAATCTCCTTTGTCCGTTCAAACAATTCGTCAAATGTCACTGCTTTGAAACTTCCCACCTTCAGCAGCACTCTCTCCGCTGTGCGCAGAAATACATTTGCACGGCAGATTGCGCTTACGTCCCCGGCAAAAGTAACTCTTCCATCTTCTACATTTATGATCTCATACCCTAAATCTTGTATCTCTCTCTTCAAAACCGCTTCCAGTCCAAAATGACATGGCGCGATCAGTTCCAGTTTTTCCATCTTCATCCTCCCGATGTTCGTATTTCATTTTTATGATACAGCAACTTGACCAGATGTACAACTACTTTCAGCCGAATTTCCCTGTCACAGAAAGATCCTTTCCAGTCATATCCGTGCTGAACACCGTTTCCTATGTAAAAAACCTCCGACAGTATCCTTGTACCGTCAGAGGTTCCCATTTCTTCTGCTTTCCTCAGTTATTCCAGGCCGTTCTGTTTCTTACGCTTTCAGATACACCCAGTTCTAAACGCTTATCACTTTCGCACAGTTCTTTACAGATTAGTAATCACAGTTTCCGTAAGAACCTTTGTTACTCTCAGCATTCTTATTCTGTCCTGCTGTTCTGCTGCTGTTTTTGGATGTCATCTTATCTGATGCCTTACTGCTGTTTTTAGATGTCATTCGGTCAGATGCCTTGTTGCTGTTCTTAGATGATTCTGAATATCCATTCGAATAAGATGAATAAGACTCATTACTGTTTGCTTTGTTTGTTGATTTCGTATTCTTTGCCATTTCAAATTTCCTCCTGTCGCTTGCTGCTTACTGTTCAACGGTTACGTTATTATTATCTCTGTTCCACCGAAGAATATGCGGCTTCAGAAGGTTTTCTCTTTGTAAATTCTGCCAATATTTTGCTTTTTTTCTAATTTTAGCTTGCTTTTTACGACGTATTATATTATACTACTGCTTGTAGGAAGGAAACTTCTTACAACCCCTTATTAATTATTTATACTCCCCTCAAAAGACCGTTGGCTCCCCCAACGGTCTTTTATTTTCTGTTTTTCAGCTTCTGTTCCCCACTTTTCCCCATTTTTCACTTCCAGATCACAACTGGTATTTCTCTTTTTTCTTCCATATGTTATACAACTTCGAGACGCTTCTTACCATCTTCTCTTACTGTCTGTGATTCTGTATGATGCGAAATACGATCCAGATTACAAGAACCGGGACCAGGACAGGCGCCAGCATACTGATCAGCCCCGTAATCATGGAAATCACAAGCATAAGGATCAATACGATCCCGACACACACTGCCGCGATCTTCCATCCGCCTACTTTCTTCAGCTTCATCTCCTGCGCTCCGGATGATGACTCTTTCTTCGATTCTTCATAGTCCGCATATGCATACTGACTGTCTGTCTCATTTAACGGCGAATCAATGATCGACCTTGCGATCACCCACGGATCTCCGAGAAGATCCATCACTTCCTTTTCAGACTTGCCATTTTTCAGCTCTTCTGCGATGTAACTCCGGTAATACTCCACATGTCCTTTGACCTTTGCCGGACTCATCTCTGCCTCCAGTGCGCCCTCCAGCTGCTTTAAAAATTCGTGTCTGTTCATTTATTTCCCCCGTATCATTTTATCCAAAAATCCCCGCCGGCTGAACCGGCAGGGAGACATCTGATGTTTCCTGCCTTCTTTCAAAATAAAGGATAACATAAACTTCTTTTGAATCCAATAGGAACATCCTTAATATTTTATTAAAAGAATCTAAGAATTTTCGTAGCCCCGCTCTATCTCACGACAAAGTTCTCTGACTCCCCAAAGACTCTTCTACACTTCAAACAGCAGATCTCCGTAAGACGGCATCGGCCAGATGTTCTTGTCAACAATCATTTCCAGCTGATCTACCGGATGACGCAATTTCTCCATCGCCGGCACAACATGGCTTTCAAAGAAACATGCCTGCTCCATTCCCTCTTCTTTTTTTGCAGCTTCCTCTGTGACTGCCTCCAGCTCTTTTAAAGCCTTCTTCGTCTCTGCAAGAAGTTCTGAAGACTGTGTCAGCAGTTCCTCCT
>JAPFCT010000428.1 GCA_026169575.1 Faecalimonas sp. | reverse complement strand
GATAATGTTCCCACTACCTACGCCATTTCTCATTATATCTTTGAAATATTTACTCCATTTTCTTTCAATCTTTACTCCAAATTTACTCCATTTTTAAAATCTCTTACGCTATTTTACGATATTCTATGATACCTTTTCTTTGAAGAAAAATGTCTGTAAACCTTGATTTCAAGCGAACTTTTCAATATTTCCAAGCACTTTATTCTATAAACATAACACTCCTGCATAAACCATGCGCGCAACCTCCATTCCGCTCCGCTTCATGTCGGTTGCCGGGCATATGCCCTATAGATAACAAAAAAGATATCCTTATTCCTGTAAACAGGATAAGTCTATCTTTTCCGTTATCTGCACTGCCTACTTCTGCACAATATTGATAATTCTTCCCGGAACGTAAATTTCTTTCACGATCGTTCCAGCCAGCTTATCTGCCACTGCTTCTTTTCCTTTTGCGACTGCATCTTCTTTAGATACATCTGCTGCGAGTGTCACGACAGCTCTTGTCTTTCCATTGATCTGTACGGCAATCTCGATCTCGTCATCTTTCATCGCCTCTTCATCGTAAGTCGGCCATCCGGCATTGAATACAGTTCCTTCGTGTCCGAGCTGCTGCCACAGTTCTTCTGCCATATGTGGCGCAAACGGAGCGAGCAGTACTGCCAGTGTGCTTAATGTTTCTTTATCCACGCCGCCTGCTTTTTTTGCGATCTCATTCAGCTTATTATTGTACTCCATGAAGCCTGAAATAACTGTATTTAAGCTGAAGCTTTCCAGACGTGTCGTGATATCATATACCATTTTGTTGCGGATCTTGATCATCTCTTTTGTTGCGCTGACATTTTTGTCTTTGCTGTCCATCACGAGATTCCATACTTTATTTAAGAAACGGTAAACACCGTCGATTCCTCTGTCATCCCACTCTGCATCTAATTCCGGCGGACCTACGAATAATTCGTACATTCTCAGAGAGTCTCATCCGTAATCTCTTACAAGATCATCCGGAGTTACGACGTTTCCTTTTGATTTACTCATCTTGATTCCGTTTTTACCGGTGATCATTCCCTGATTGAACAATTTCTTGAACGGCTCATCGAAATCGATCACTCCGATATCACAGAGGAATTTTGTGTAGAAACGGGAATACAGTAAGTGAAGTACCGCATGTTCTACTCCTCCGATATACATATCTACCGGAAGCATCTCATCTGCTTTTTCTCTTGATACGAGCGCCTCTGAATTGTGGCTGTCCACATAGCGGAGGAAATACCAGGAAGATCCAGCCCACTGCGGCATTGTATTTGTCTCACGTTTCGCAGGCCTTCCGCAGACTGGACAAGTTGTATTTACCCAGCTTTCAATTCCTGCAAGCGGAGATTCTCCCGTTCCGGTTGGCTCATAAGAATCTACTTCCGGAAGTGTCAGCGGAAGCTGGTC
>JAPFCT010000269.1 GCA_026169575.1 Faecalimonas sp. | reverse complement strand
GACAGTATATGACACCGATTCTGATCGTCAGTATTACAGTGCTGTATTTTGTCTGTCTGTTCGCAGATAAATCAGGACATGTGATCCAGTATGGAGCTGTGCAGGCATCGGGAGAATATAAGGAGATCGCATTTTTTCAGGGGATGATAGAAGGTTATAATGCACTGGATGGTCCGGCAGGCCCGGTATTTGCGATTATCATGATCAATGCAGTGTCAGGTTTTGGTGTGAAAAAGCGGAAAAACGTTGTGAAATATACGATTTTTTCTGGAATCGGCGCAGTGATGATCCTAAGTGTGATCTACTATATGCTGGCCTATATCGGTGCAACGACCCGGACAGTCTTTGCAAATGGAGGTGCACTGCTCCATGCGGTGGCAAGTGACCTGATCGGTCCGGCAGGCGGGATCGTGCTTGGAATCTCGGTATTTCTGGCGTGTATGACGACGGCGATCGGGCTTACGACATCATTTGCAAATTATTTTCACGAACTGATCCCGCAGCTTTCCTACCGAAAGATCACAGCGATCGTCTGCCTGTTCAGTTTTGCGGTCAGCAATGTGGGATTGTCTTATCTGATCATGGTTTCGCAGCCGGTGCTGATGATGATCTATCCGGTCCTGATTGTCCTGATCGTACTTTCCTTTGGGCAGAAATGGATCGGACAGCGAAAAATGGTCTATGTTTTCAGTATGATCGCTGCATTTTGCATTGCATGCATCAATGCGATGGACAGCGTGGGAGTCAGTCTTGGCATCCTGACCACATGGGGACAGAAACTTCCGCTCTACCATCTGCATCTTGGCTGGATCATTCCGGCGGCAGGGGGAGCATTGCTTGGGCTGCTTCCGGTCTGGAAGAAACAAGATACAAAAAATTAAAAGAAGAAAGCTGGTATTCAACTATGGAAATCAAATTGTTGGCAGTGGATATGGATGAGACTGTTGTAAACAGCAGACATCAGATGACAGAGAAGACAAGGATGGCGCTGGAACTTGCCATTCAGAAAGGAATCCAGGTTGTTCCCGTTACCGGGAGATGCCTGGAAGGACTGCCGTCAAAAATCCGACAGATCGATGGGATCGATTATTTCATCACATCCAATGGTGCGAAAGTCTATGATTTTAAAGAGCGCCGGATCCTTTACCGCAGGCTGATCCCGAATCAGACTGCCTGCGCGATCTTAAAGAAATGCCAGGAGGAAGAGATCGGAATTGCGATCCATCAGGAAGGAAAGTGTTATGACAATTCTCTTCTGCAGGCAGCATACCGTTATGTGGCATATCACAGAGATTTCAAAGCCCACAGAGTAAAGAAAGATCTGTATGAGTGGGTAAAGGAAAATGAAAAGCCGGTGGAAAAGATCCAGGTCTTTTCCGGGGATGAGAAAAAGCTTCTGGCATTGCAGGAAATGCTGGAACGATTTGTAACACTGGAGATGGCTGTATCGACAAGCGGATATATAGAGATCACGCAGGCAGAGGCTAATAAGGGAAAAGCGCTGGAGGCGCTCTGTGACGCGCTGGATCTGCCGCTTGCGCAGGTGATGGCGATCGGTGACAATGCGAACGATTATTCGATGTTGGAATGCGCCGGATTTCCGGTGGCAATGGGAAATGCGACCGAAGATCTCAAGCGCATTGCAAAAGCTGTTACGACAGACAACGATACGGATGGGGTGGCAAAGGCAGTCTACGATTATCTGTTGTAGATTAGTTTTCCAGAAGGCGTTTCTGCTTGATGGAGGAATGGATTTCCCGCGCGAAGGTGTCGAGCATGTGGATCGTTGTGCGCATGTCATCCCGTGTCGTTTCCGGATGCAGCGCGCAGATCCGCAGTACCTTTTTGCCGTTTAAGACGGTTGTAAAGATTGCCGCATAACCGCTTGAGAGGATTTTTTCAGAAACTTTCTCGTTGATAAGATCGGTTTCTTCCTCGGTCAGATCTTCGGAAGTATAGCGGAAATTGACCATTGCAAGCTGCGCCTTGGATACGATTTCCCAGTGATCCAGGTCACGAAGCGCTTCTTCCGCCCAGACAGCAAGATCAAAGCCGTGTTCAATCGCGCTTCCAATCAGATCGGTTCCTAGCACCTGCAGTGTGAGCCACAGCTTTAAGCCGCGGGCAGGGCGTGTCAGTTCCATTCCGATATCCCATGTATTGATATGGTCGGCGTCGCTTTCGATATCTTTTAAATACTCTGGATTTACATGGAAGCTGTGGAACAGATGCCGGATATCTTTGACAAGCACCATCGCACAGCCATAAGT
>JAPFCT010000242.1 GCA_026169575.1 Faecalimonas sp. | reverse complement strand
TGTTGTCAAGTGTTATATACTGTTTATCTTGTTCCTAAAAAATAATGCGCCATCCATCTTGTTTAACAGAGGTGGAGAACACCCCCATTGGAAAGTCCAATTTCTCTTGAAAAATCAGCATTCTTGCTATTTCAATCTGATTATATATAACTACATTTTAACTACAAAGGAAAATCAGCCTATTACCTATAACAAATATCATCTGTTTTATCCAATCCCATTCCCCCAGCGTTCCATCGGGTCCCCGAGCAACGGTTCTTAATAAGGGATCGCTCGGAGCAAGTGTCCGGCAAGTGTCCGCTTTCTATGGGGCAACAAATCAGTCCGGATTTTCCCGCATATACAAAGAAGCCCTCACACATAAGCGATTAGGCTTCGATCAAATCAAACTATTGAATTATTTTTATTTCTTTAAAATGTTTGCACGGACAGCTCCTGCTTTTACTTTTATTGTTATCGAATGAGCCAACTGTAATCCTTACGGCAATCCAGGATATAGTCCACATATACGGTATCATCTTGAATTTGAAGGAGGACAAGATACCACTTTGCAATAAATATCTTGTGATATTTATTCGGAATGATATATGGCTCCTCGGTTCCGCCATACACTACGCCTCTGTAATCATATCATCAAGGTAGACATCCAATTCATCAAGCGTACAACCTTGCCTCCCTGCCATTCTGTCTTCCTCAACCGCCAAAAATTCCTCTCGGAGCTTTAACATTTTTTCTCTGCGGTTATAAGTTTCAATATCCATAACGACTAAATCCCCCTTACCATTCTTGGTAAGGAAAACCGGTTCTCCAGTCTCTCTGCACATATCAGCAATCTCGTTGTAATTTTGACGTATTGTTGCAGATGGGCGAATATTCATAACGACACCTCCTAATTATTGATAACAATAAATTGAATTTGACTACATGCTTGACTACATATAACTTTCCGAGAAAAAGAAAAATGCCAGAAACCCTATAAAATCAAGGTTTCTGGCTTACCTAAAAACAGGGGATGAGAGAATCGAACTCCCACCAAAAGTTTTGGAGACTCCTATCATACCATTTGACCAATCCCCTATATAGTATTAATATACCTTCAAAATCACATACAGTCAACTACTTTTCTAAGTTTCTTTCTCTTTCCATCCTTCTCCTATCACCACTTGGTTATGCCCTCGACCGATTAGTAACAGTCAGCTCCATACA
>JAPFCT010000255.1 GCA_026169575.1 Faecalimonas sp. | reverse complement strand
CAATGGTAACGATCAGTGCAGTGATCTTTCTTGCAGGAGCGCGGACAATGGTGATTACGACAAAGATCAAACAGCTGCAGTATTACAATAAATATAATGAAATTTTCGTGCTGTCACTGTTGCTGCTTCTGACCAATCTGGTGTTCAAAGGAATCTTTCACTGTCTTGCAAAGAAGAGCGGTCAGGAAGAAGAAATAACGGATAGAAAAGCGGCAGGAAAAATAAGAAAACAAAAAATTTGGAAAAGAGGAAGCGCTGTGATCCTGGCGGCGGCAGTTCTGCTCGTCGGAGGTTCGGCTGTGGCAGAAGGGGGCGGTAAGGAGCTTGTCGTCATCTACTCAAATGCGGATGATGAGGCGATCACAGCAATGAAGAAAACACTGGATGAAAATGGATTTGAAGGAGCATATATTTTACAGTCATTCGGGACATCAGAACTGGGAGGAAAACTCCTTGCAGAAGGGAAGAACCTGGAGGCAGATCTGATCACAATGAGCACGTTCTATATTGACAGTGCGCAGGAAGAACATCAGATGTTCGCAGACCTTACACTTTCAAAAGATACGTTGGAAAAACGAAAGCCATATTATGCACCGATCACGAAGCAGGAGGGTGCACTTGTGATCAATACAGAAGTTCTGAGAGAGCAGGGACTTCCGGCCCCACAGTCGCTGGCAGATCTGACTGATCCGGCTTACAAAAATCTTGTGTCTGTGACGGATATCTCATCCTCTTCCACGGCATGGCTGATGATCCAGGCAGTGATTTCCGAATACGGAGAAGATAAGGGGGCGGAAATCCTCAGTCAGATTTATGAAAATGCAGGACCTCATATTGAGGATTCTGGCTCCGGACCGCTGAAGAAAGTACGCGCCGGGGAAGTGGCTGTCGGATTTGGGCTTCGCCATCAGGCGGTGGCAGACAAGGAAAATGGACTTCCGGTAGACTATGTGGATCCAGTGGAAGGAAACTTCTCCCTGACAGAATCGCTTGCAGTGTTAGAGCGTGAAACGCCTCGAAAAGAAAAAGCGATGGAGATGGCAGAATGCCTGATACAAAATGGAAGAGAAGAACTTCAGAAGACATACCCACTTCCAATCTATGAAGGTGAGACGCTTGCCGGAGAGAATGCATCAGCCTGTCCAAAGGTATTTCCGGAGCCGCTGACCGTAGAACTTTTGGAGAAGCACCAGGAATTTTCAGAATGCTGCAAATAACGAGAAAATATAGCATTACAAAAATACACCATTTATAAAAATGAAAAGTTGATAAAGAGAGGGAAATGAAAATGAAAAATTACAAATTGCTGACACCGGGACCACTGACAACGACTGAGACGGTAAGAAAAGAGATGATGTTTGACCATTGTACATGGGATGATGACTATAAAGTGATCACACTGAATATCCGGAAGAAACTTTTAGAGCTTGCACATGTAAGCGAGGACGATTATACAGTTGTACTGATGCAGGGCAGCGGGACCTTTGGAGTAGAGTCTGTTCTCACAAGCGTGATCGGAGATGGTGAGAAACTTCTGATCATTACAAATGGCGCTTACGGAGAGCGTATGGAAGATATTGCGGAACATGCAGGTATTTCCTATACTTCTTATCACCAGGTATATTATAAGGTACCGGATGCAGAAAAAGTCAGAGAAATCCTGGAACAAGATCCGTCAGTGACGCATGTGGCAATGGTGCATGGAGAGACGACTTCCGGTATTTTAAATGATATTGAGGCAGTTGGAAATGTTGTGAAAGAAAAAGGGCTGACATTTATCGTGGATGCGATGAGCAGCTTCGGAGGAGTGGATATCCCGGTCAGAGAGTGGGGGATCGACTTTATCGTGAGCAGTGCGAATAAATGTATCCAGGGAGTTCCGGGATTTTCTTTTGTCATTGCAAATAAGGAGAAATTATTGGAAAGCAAAGGAAAAGCGAGAAGCTTGTCACTAGATCTCTACGATCAGTGGAAGACTATGGACAAAGACGGAAAATGGAGATTCACTTCCCCGACACATGTAGTACTGGCATTTGCAAAAGCGCTTGAGGAGATGGAGGAAGAAGGAGGAATCGAGGCGAGAAGCAAACGCTATTATGATAACAACCGGCTTCTGATCCAGAGAATGAAAGAACTTGGGATCAAGACTTATATCGATGAGGAATATCAGGGTCCGATCATCACAACATTTTTATATCCGGAAAATCATACATTTTCTTTTGCAGAAATGTATGCTTATATTAAAGAGAGAGGATATGCGATCTATCCTGGGAAAGTAACAGAGGCAGACACCTTCCGCATCGGAAATATTGGGGAAATTTATCAGGAAGACATCGAAAAGGTATCTGCGATCATCAAAGAATTTTTGGAGGAAAAATAATATGGGAAACATAGAGGCAGTAATCTTTGACTGGGCAGGAACAACGGTAGATTACGGATGCTTTGCACCGGTGCAGGCATTTGTTGAAGTATTTCGTCACTTTGGGATTGAGCCGACAACAGAGGAAGTAAGAGAGCCGATGGGAATGTTAAAGCGAGATCATATCAAGACAATGCTCCAGATGGAGCGCATCCATGCTCTCTGGATGGAAAAATACAAAAGAGAACCAGATGAGACGGACATCGATAAGATGTACGGAATGTTTGAGGAAAAGCTGATGGGGATCCTTGACCAGTTCACAGATCCAAAGCCATATGTACTTGAGACTGTGGAAGAACTTCGCAGGAGAGGGATTAAAATCGGCTCTACGACGGGATATACAGACGAAATGATGGAAATCGTGACCAGAGGAGCAAGAAGGGCAGGATATGAGCCGGATGCATGGTTCAGCCCAAATGCTGTGGGAAATGCAGGACGTCCGTATCCTTATATGATCTTTAAAAATATGGAAATGCTGGGAATTACAGCTACAGAGAATGTGATCAAAGTCGGGGATACCGTTTCCGATGTGAAAGAGGGGAAACATGCAGGAGTGATCTCTGTAGGAGTGATCGAGGGAAGTTCTGAGATGGCGCTGTCTGAAGAAGAATATCGTCAGCTTCCCGACGAGGAAAGAGAAGCACAGATCAAAAAGGTAAGAGAGACTTTTTTGAAAGCAGGGGCAGATTATGTCATCCAGAATATGGGGGAATTACCTGCGCTGATCAGCAAGATAGAAGAGTAAGAAAAACCATGTGACGGCCGAAAGTAAAAAACACAGATCCGGCAGAGAAAAATTCATTATAAAAATCCTGGAGATACTTTTCGCGAAAAAAGTATTTCCGGGATTTTTCTATTCTTATAAAGAAAAATTTCAGAGGAATCAGGAATTGCAATCAGACTATGAATGTGCTACACTCCAACTAGTAAATACCGTGTGTCTGGGAGATGAGAAGAAAGAAATTATGGAGAGAAGACAAGAAAGATCAGGGAAAAGAAGAAAAAAGAAAAAATCGGGGCTGTTGAGCAATCTGGTGCTGATACTGGCAGTATGTGTATTTCTGTTTTCAGGATACCAGCTTTATCAGATTTTTTCGGAGTATAAAGAAGGCGAGAAAGAATACGAAGAAATCAGAGAGCTTGTGATCGAGGAAGCACCTGAGGAGGAGAAAACAGGGGAAGAAGTGTTGCCAAAGCAGGAATTTACCGTAGATTTTGCAACCTTGCAGCAAATGAATCCGGACACCGTCGGATGGATCCGGTTTGAGGAGCCTTCAGAGATCAGTTACCCGGTTGTAAAAGGAAGAGATAATGAAGAATATCTGACAAGGACATTTGAGGCAAATGACAATAAGCTGGGGACACTCTTCGTAGATAAAGATAATACCGGGACATTTACAGACCGGAATACGATCATTTACGGTCATAACATGAAGAATGGGACAATGTTTGCACAGCTTCTGAAGTATAAGGAGCAGGATTTTTTTGAAAAATATCCATATTTTTATATTTATACCCCAGATGGCAAAGAAGCAAAATATCAGATTTTTGTGGCAGGCGTTGTGGAAGAAACCGCGGTAAATTATCAGTTTGCATTTCAGTCAGACGAAGAATTTCTAAATTATATCAACACGATCAGGCAGACGTCGCTGTATGCTCCAACTGTGGAGATCACTGCCGCATCGCAGATCGTGACCCTTTCCACCTGCACAAATGTTGCGGACGAGGAGCGCTTTGTTGTGCAGGCTGTAAAGGTCAGTGAACAGTAGAGCAAAAGCAGGCGGCAAAATAATAGGTGAAAAGAAGAGGAGAGAGGACAGATGGCGAATATATATGAAGTCGGGGACATTATCCGTATGAAAAAGAAGCATCCATGCGGCAGCTATGAGTGGGAAGTTCTGCGTGTAGGAGCGGACTTTCGGCTGAAGTGTGCGGGGTGTGGACACCAGATCATGATCGCAAGAAAACTGGTAGAAAAAAACACAAAAGAAATTAGAAAAAACGCTTGAAATAAAGGGGATTCTATGGTAAAGTATCGAATTGTGATATATTGTTGTTTGCAGACAAACGTCCGCGAACGATATTTCCTTGTTCCTGACAAGGTTCAGGGACCAAGAGACCATAAGGAGGTGCAAGAACATGAACAAGTATGAATTAGCTGTTGTAGTCAGCGCAAAAGTTGAAGATGACGTTAGAGCAGGAGTAATCGAAAAAGTAAAAGAGCTTATCGCTCGTTTCGGTGGAAATGTGACAGACGTTGATGAATGGGGTAAGAAAAGATTAGCTTACGAAATTCAGAAAATGAAAGAAGGATATTACTATTTCATCCACTTTGAATCTGATTCTACTGTTCCGGCAGAGCTTGAGAGCAGAATGCGTATCATGGAAAACGTTATCAGATTCTTATGCGTAAAACAAGAAGCATAGAGAAAAGAGGATAAATCGTATGAATAAAGTAATTTTGATGGGACGTCTGACAAGAGATCCAGAAGTGAGATATTCACAAGGTGACAGCGCAACTGCTGTTGCAAGATATACATTAGCAGTAGACCGCCGCTTTAAGCGTGACGGAGAGGCAACTGCCGACTTTATCAACTGCGTAGTTTTCGGAAAATCAGCTGAGTTTGCAGAGAGATATTTCCGCCAGGGATTAAAGGTTGTTGTAAGCGGCCGTATTCAGACGGGAAGCTACACAAACAGAGATGGCGTGAAAGTTTACACAACAGATGTTGTTGTAGAAGATCAGGAATTTGCTGAGAGCAAAGCTGCAAGCGAGAGCAGCATGGGAAGCTATCGTCAGGCAAGTCCAAGTCCATCACCGGCTCCGAGTGCAGATATCGGAGATGGGTTCATGAACATTCCAGATGGAATTGATGAAGAATTACCATTCAGTTAGACGATACAATGAGTAGATTTGTATAAATATAGGAGGTAATACCACAATGGCTTACGATAAAGGTAACAAAGCTGATTCTCCAATGAAGAGAAGAGGCGGACGCAGAAGAAAAAAAGTTTGTGTATTCTGCGGTAAAGAAAACAACGAAATCGATTACAAAGACGTAGCAAAATTAAGAAAATATGTTTCTGAAAGAGGAAAAATTCTTCCAAGAAGAATCACAGGAAACTGTGCAAAACATCAGAGAGCTCTTACAGTAGCAATCAAGAGAGCAAGACATATCGCTTTAATGCCATACGTTCAAGAGTAATT
>JAPFCT010000013.1 GCA_026169575.1 Faecalimonas sp. | reverse complement strand
TTCCGGCTGCTCCGAACTGATGATCCAGCATCAGTGATTTCACACCTTCCTTTGCCTCTTCCAGTGTGTTACAGATCAGCACGCCTTTGCCAAGCGCCAGTCCGTCTGCCTTCAGGACAATCGGAAGCTTTGCTGTCTCAAGATAAGCAAGCGCATCTTCGGCATTGTCAAAGTTCTCGTACGCCGCTGTCGGAATCTGATATTTCTTCATCAGATCTTTCGAAAATGCCTTCGATCCTTCCAGGATCGCAGCTGCCTTATTCGGTCCGAATACACGCAGTCCCTCTGCCTCAAATACATCGACGATTCCTCCCACAAGTGGATCGTCCATTCCGACAATCGTCAGATCCACCGCATGTTCCTTTGCAAATGTTGCCAGCTTTTCAAATTCCATTGCGCCGATATTGACGCACTCTGCATATTCTGCGATCCCTGCATTTCCCGGCGCACAATAGATTTTCTCTACCCTGCTGCTTTTTGCCACGCTCCATGCGATCGCATGCTCTCTTCCGCCGCTTCCTACAATTAGTACTTTCATAATCTATGCCTCCTACGATTTTCCCGTTTCTCTGCTCATTCTTCTGAATGTAGATCTGTTATACCGACTCGTTCTCTGTAATTACTTCCCAGTCACGCTTCCCGGCGCGCTACTCGCCGCGGACTACCGCCTTCCCGTCGACCAGCTCAATCTTCCCATTTGCGATCAGATCGATCGCCTGCGGAAGGATCTTCCACTCTGCCTCTTCCATCACACGGCGCTGAAGGATCTCCGGCGTGTCGCCATTTTTCACTTCCACCGCTTTCTGCAGGATGATCGGACCGGTATCCGTCCCTTCATCCACAAAATGTACTGTGGCGCCGACCACTTTTACCCCTCTGTTCAGTGCAGCCTCATGCACCTTTAATCCATAGTATCCCTTTCCGCAAAATGCCGGGATCAGAGATGGGTGGATATTGATCATGCGATGTTCATACTGTCTGATCACCTTCTCCGGGATTACTACGAGAAATCCTGCAAGCACGATCAGATCCGGATTTAACTGTTGAAGCTCGTCAAGGAAAGCATCATTAAATGCTTCCCTTGATTCATAATCTTTCGGTGAGATACACATCGCCGGAATGTCGTGTTTTCTGGCACGTTCCAGTGCATAGGCATTCCGATTGTTGCTGATCACGCCGATGATCTCCGCATTTGTAATTGTCTTAGCTTCAACCGCATCTATGATTGCCTGCAGGTTTGTGCCCCCGCCGGAAACTAATACAACTATTTTTAGCATAAAGTAACTCCTTTTTCTCCTGCTTCGATGTGACCTACCACATATGCATCTTCGCCTGCTGCCTTGATCGCTGCAACTGTCTTCTCCACATCTTCTTTAGCGACTGCCACGATCATTCCAAGTCCCATATTGTAAGTATTGTACATCATCTCTTCTGCAATCTGTCCTTCTCTTGCGAGCATCCGGAAGATCGGAGGAACCGGATAGCTGTCTTTTTCTACCACCGCACGCACACCGTCGCAGAGCATACGCGGAATGTTCTCATAGAAACCGCCGCCTGTGATATGGCTGCATCCTTTGATCTTCACGCCGCTCTCTTTGATGCTACGAAGCGCTTTCACATAAATCTTCGTCGGTGCGATCAGCGCCTCGCCAAGCGTTGTTCCAAGTTCTTCATGATAAGTATCCAATGTCTCTTTGTCCATCTTGAACACTTTTCTGACAAGGGAAAATCCGTTGCTGTGTACTCCGGAAGATGCGATTCCGATCAGGACATCTCCGTCTTTTAACTCTTTTCCGGTGATCAGATCTTTCTCGTCTACAACTCCTACTGCAAATCCGGCGAGATCATACTCATCCTCCGGATAGAATCCCGGCATCTCCGCAGTTTCACCGCCGATCAGGGCTGCATCGGACTGTTTGCATCCTTCTGCCACACCGCTGACGATCGTAGCGATCTTCTCCGGCACATTTTTTCCACATGCGATATAGTCTAAGAAAAACAGCGGCTCTCCGCCTGCGCATGCGATATCATTGACGCACATTGCCACACAGTCAATTCCGACTGTATCATGTTTGTCGAGAATAAATGCAAGTTTTAACTTTGTTCCCACACCGTCTGTTCCGGATACTAACGTCGGCTTCTCCATCTCTTTGAATTTCTCCATAGAGAACGCTCCTGAAAATCCTCCGATATTTGTCAGTACCTCCGGTCTCATTGTCTGTCTGATATGTTCTTTCATCAGTTCTACTGATCTGTATCCCGCCTCAATATCAACGCCTGCATTTTTGTAATCCATCTTTTTTCCTCCATTGCAAGGCTTTCCCTGCCTCGTCCTACATTTGTTTCAGATATTCTTTATGTCCTAACTGATCAAGCTTTTCTGCCTTTGCCTGTACAGTCTCCTTCATCTCCTGAGAGTATGCTTTCAGTCTCTTTAACAGTTCCGGATCTGATGTTGCCAGAATTCTCGCTGCAAGGATCGCCGCATTGACTCCTCCGTCGATCGCTACTGTCGCAACCGGGATTCCAGGCGGCATCTGTACAATTGAATAAAGTGCATCTACACCTTCCAGGTTCTTTCCTGACATCGGAATTCCAATGACCGGCATCGGGAAGATCGCTGCACACATTCCCGGAAGATGTGCTGCCATACCGGCTCCTGCAATGATCACCTTGAAGTCTTTCTCCTCTGCGGACTTTGCGTATTCAAAAAATACGTCCGGCTCACGGTGTGCAGAAATAATGGTCATCTCATATTCCACACCCAGTTTTTCCAGCATGTCTGCTGCCTTGCTCATGACTTTCATGTCTGAGTCGCTGCCCATAACAATTCCTACTTTTGGCATAATTCTCTCCTTCTTTCATCTATAAATTACCGGCCTTAAAATAAAAAGGTGAAACCCAACGCATTTCCCCAACCGGTATTTTTATAAGTTATGAATATAAATACTTGTTCATTTATAAGTCAATTTTACTAATACCGGGCAAGGATGTCAACAGTCCCGCCCGGTATCAGTGATTATAAATACTTATAAGGTTTTATTTCTGAAACAGTCTTTCCGGAACTCTTATGCACGCTCCGCGTCCATCTGATCCAGAGGTACATTGAGACTTTCCGTTCCCGGCAGTACAAATCTCATATCTTTTAACAGTTCGATCTTGCTTCCGTCTTTGCGGATCACACTGATCTCTGCCAGTTCTTCATACGGAATCGTAATATCTGTATGGCACTGGAAGTATGCTTTGTTCACATCTTCTTTTCTCAGGATCGAGATTGTGTTGTCTTTTGCAATGATCTCTTTTCCATTTGGATTATACACGCGGTTGTCCTCGTTCCAGCTGTAGCAGGTGTCTCCAACCGCAAAGTGAGGTCCCATCTTCTCTGCGATCAGGATCGTCATCTTATCTGCGATCTGATACTTGTTGACCATCACATACGCTGTCGTATTTGTTCCGATCGCAAACTCGCCAAGCGGAAGTGTCTCATGGTTGTGCAGGATATTTTCCCGGATGTAGGTTTTATTCTCCTCTTCCTCTGCAAAGTTTGCACAGGTGTAATCTGTGATCATACCGTCTTTGAATTCGATCTTTAAATCCTTGTACTGCATTCCATGCAGATACACTTCGCTGACAAACAATGTTCCGTTCGTCCCTTCCAGTGTCGGAGATGTAAATACTTCCCCTGCCGGGATATTGACATCGGATCCACAGTTTTCAAAGATCGTCTCTTTCTCCGGATCATTTAACGTATGCAGTCTGACTTTGATGTCTGTCTGGTTCTTTCCTTTTCCGATGACATGTACATATTCTCCCTGATCCAGCGCATCGATCATCGTCTGCTGGATCTGTCCGTACACCTCACTGTCCACTGCATTGATCTCAATCGTATCATTGAAGATTGCCTCGTAATCTTCTCCAATCTCCGGCTTCGGAAAGGAGATGATCGTAAAGCTTCTCTCCTCTCCCTTGATATACTGGTTGATCATCTGGCTGGACTTGCCTGCAAATGTCTGAAGCAGTTCTTCCTGCTTGTCTGTATATGCAAATGCCTCTGCCTTTCTCTGCGGCGAGAACGGAGGTTCTCCAAATGGATCGATCCATGCCGGTCCGGCATAGCATGCCGCCAGTTCTTTCTGCTTCTCATATGTATTTTTGATCACATCCAGCTTCCGCTCAATGTACTTCTTATCAAGAAACAGCGCCTGGTCTGCTCTGTGATCATATTCAAACTGCTTGTTCACTGCTCCGTAGTATCCTGATTTCTGATGATTCTTCTTTGTCACAACACTGTTTGCCGTGCGGAAGATCAGCGGCTTGAGTCCCATTTTTTCAAAATTGCGGACCGCATGCTGGATCATCCGTTCAAATCCTGCAGAATATAGCACATTGACCGTTTTCTTCTTTGAAAGATCTTTGCCTCCGAGAATAAATCCTCTGCGGAATCCTTCTGTATAAGTATCTGCCATCTTCTGGATCGTCTCCTCCGGAAGACTGTTGAGATGACGCATCGTCTGGATCTCATAATCTGTGATCCATTCTCCGGTGCGGAAAAGAAACCGCTCATCACTGACATCTGTCTGTGCAAGCATCGGCACAAACACACCGCAGTCCGGCGAAATCTGCTCCTCGATCCGGTCCGCCAGAAATACATCGCAGTAATCGCTTGCATACCAGTACACGATCTCTTTCAGTTCTCTGAATTCCGGGCACTGTGCATCTTCAAAACAGTTATAGATTTCAATAAATAACTCGTTACAGATTGTATTGTACTTTAATTTTCCTTCGTAGGCATATCCGATCTGCGCGCGCATCTCTGTATACAGAAAGCTTAAAAATGCGCCAAATTCCTCTCCAAGCTTTTCTGCTGCCCATGCCGGATTTGCATAAGATGTCTCATAGTTTTCTTCCGTAATATCTGCATACAGTCTGTGATTGATCTCTTTCATCTCGTCAAACGAAAGCTTCTCCCACGATCCATCTTCTACCATTGTCCTCACTTCTTCTACAAAAAGAAGGAACTCTGCCACATGTCTGAAATATGGCCGGAACTGCTCTGCGGCAGTCTGCTCGGTCCCGATCATCCGGATCCGGTCAATCGTCAGATCATGTCTTTCACGAAACATCTCGTTTTCTTCTTTCCATTGTTCGTTCCACATACACTTATATCCCCCTGAAAAATATTATTGCCAGTCCGACAAACAGTACAGCATTCCATCCGATCCCGAGCCTGCAGGTCAGATATTTTCTGTCCCGCTCCCGAAGTCCGATGATCCCCACAAAGATCCCGGCTCCTGACAGTACCCAGTCGCAGATTCCCATCGCACCGATAATCGCCGCCGCATTTCCTTCTTTTCTATAGGAAATCATCACAAGCATTCCGAGAAGGGCTGTCGCTACCGCTGCAAGTAAAAATGAACGCACTCCATTCTTCGCCTGCCGGATCACTTCCTCTTCTCCATAGCGGTTGCGCTTCTTCTGATAGCGTCTTACTTCTTTCTCCCGCTGTCTCTGCTGTCTTTCCAGCTCTCGCTGTCTCTTTCTTCGTCTTCGCTCACTTCTTTGCATGGTATCGTCTCCTTATTGCATTGCATATCACAAACAGTATGTAGCCCGCGAGCCCTCCGATCGTATTTAACAGAAGGTCGTCCACATCAAAAGATCCCACTCTTGTGAGCAGCTGAAATACTTCCACGCAAAGACTGAGTCC
>JAPFCT010000129.1 GCA_026169575.1 Faecalimonas sp. | reverse complement strand
GATAAAGGATCCCGTAAAAAGTTCTATTTTTCTAAACGTCACTGTGTAATGGAAAGGTAATTTCAATTTCAAAAAGCGTTCCTTTTTTCTCCGCCTGGATTCCGCCTCCCATTTTTAATACAAATTCCCGTGCAATCGCCAGACCAAGTCCCGTAGAATTTTTGCTGCGCGCTTCATCTGCTTTATAGAAGCGTTCAAAGATCCTCTCTGTATCGATCATACAATTTTCAGGGACAGAGTTCTGGATCATAAAATGTGCCATGCCCTCTTTTTTCTCCAACTGAATAAAAAGTTCCTTTCCACCATGATCGAAAGCATTTTTCAACAGATTCTGGATGATTCTTTGAAGAGCCGGTGGATTCCCGAGAATCCAGAGGGAATCGTCTGTAAGCTGAAGCTTCGGAGAGATTCCCTGCTGCATCCATGTATCGTAATAAGAAAGTATCACATCTTTTACAATTCTGTTCCATTGTACCGGCTCCAGATGCAGTGTATATTCCTCATTTTGCAGCTTTGTGTAGGTAAATAACTCCTCAAGCATCCCTTTCAGGTTATCAATTCTTTCCTGGATGACAGACAGATACCGTTTTCGATCCTCTTCTTTTTCACTTACTTCCAACAGCTGAAAATAACCATCAAGCGATGTGAGCGGTGTGCGGATATCATGAGACAAGTTTGTGTAAGTGTCTGAGATTTCTTTTTCCTTCTTTCGATAAGCTTTTTTCTCTTCTTTCTGGATATACAGAAAATCATTCAGATCCTTTGTAAGTACGGAAAGGTTTCCTTTCGTGAAGTCTGTTGTGATCATCATATTGCTGTCATGCTCTTTCAGGAAGCGAAGCTGGCGGCAGATATCATCGATCTGCCGCTCGTATTTCCAAAGCATATAAGAAAGAAAAAGTATGACTGACACTAAAATTCCAATTATGATTCGCATATGAATAACTCCTCTGTATACTCAATAAAATCACGGAAGTTCTTCTCTCAGATGTCTCTTCTGGAAAATATCGTACTTGCGATCCAGACAGAAAGCACTAGAAAAACAAATGTGACCATCATTGCCTGCATGGCAGTCTGATGCGTAATCTGCATTCCGATCCGGGAAATATTTCCAAGTACTGTATATTCTCTTGTATGATAAGAAGAAATTCCAAGCTTGTTTACAAGTTTATCGATAAATCCGTAAAAAACAATCTGCATATTGATGCAAAAACCGATTGAAAGTGCAGTTGCCAATATATTATTTTTCAAGACCAGCGCAAGCATCATGATAAAGAGCATAAAAGCATAATGCAAAAGTGTCTGGATTCCGATATAGGCTAAAAATTCTCCCCACGCGCCCCACTCGATATAACCGAAAAATAACTGATTGCATACGGCATGGATCACCACAAGAAACAACATGCTTCCGGCACAATATACGAATAAGCTGATTGCTTTTGCATAGATCAGGAATCTCCGGTTTTTCAGCTGACCTGCAATATTTTTTATATATCCGCTTGTAATATCTGCTGTTGTATAAATTACAGTAAAGCAGGCAAATACAAGAGCGATCAGCTTTGATTTGACGTTTGCAAAAAATAAATCATAAACTGTCACACGGGCATCCGGATCTGTAGGAATGGATACCGCGATCGCAATCTGATCCGTTTCTGCATTGCTTAGAAAAAGTTCATGCAATGCCTGGCGTTCCTCAAAAGTAGTGTGATTCCATTCTTGTGCAGACATACTTGTGGAAAAAAATATGGTAAAGATCAGGCAGATGGACGCGATATAAAAACTTTTCGATTGGAACATTCGGTAAAATTCCATGCGGATTACATTAAACATGTGTTTCACCTCCAGTCAGATTCAGAAAATAGCTCTCCAGTTCCTGGCTTTGGATGCTGATACTTTTGATGAGGATTCCATGTTTTGCAAGTTCCATATTAATGTTGCCGCTCTCTTCCAGCCGCTCGTAAATATGGATCCGTCTTTCATCGACTACTTCATAGTCTGTAAAATGCATTTGATCCAGAACCGGAATTGCCTTTCGTGGTTCCTCCAGAATCAGTTCGATACGTTCACTGCATCGTTGTAACAATTCTTCTTTCGTCAGTTCCTGAAGCAGTGTCCCATGGTGAATGATCCCATAATGCGTAGCGAGTTTTTCGAGTTCTTCCAAAATATGGCTGGAGATCAAAATGGTGATCTGCTGTTCTTCGTTCAGTCTCAGAAGTGTATCACGGATATCTGCAATCCCCTGGGGATCAAGGCCGTTGATCGGTTCATCCAGTATGAGAAGATCCGGCTCTCCAATTAATGCAAGCGCTATTCCAAGCCGTTGTTTCATCCCAAGTGAAAAGTTTTTCACTCTCTTCTTACCAGTATCATAAAGACCAGTGATATGCAAAATTTGATCGATATAGCGG
>JAPFCT010000126.1 GCA_026169575.1 Faecalimonas sp. | reverse complement strand
GTATTATGTGAAGGAAGAAACGGACCGAAAGGAAGCGGAAAATTTATAAAAAAAGAATTGTGTTCTTACCGGATTCTGTTATAATAGGCATAAAGATAAAAATTTCACAATCTCCGGGATAAGGCAGATGCTGTGAAAAAATCCAAATAGAAAATAATAAAACACAGACTGGAAAGTCAGTATTTCAAAAATCAGGAGGAATACAAAATGAAGGTGACAAACGATATCATTTATGTTGGAGTCAATGATCATCAGGTAGATTTGTTTGAAGGACAGTATGTTGTACCAAATGGAATGTCTTACAATTCTTATGTGATCAAAGATGAGAAAATCGCTGTAATGGACACTGTGGATGTGAATTTTGCGGAAGAATGGCTGGCAAATATTGCGCAGGTATTAGACGGGGCAAAGCCGGATTACCTGATCGTGCAGCATATGGAGCCGGATCACTCTGCCAATATTTACAATTTTATGAAAGTATATCCAGATACGACGATCGTGGCAAATGAGAAGACATTTGTGATGATGCAGAATTTCTTCCGGGAGATGGATCTGGAAGGCAGAACACTGGAAGTAGAAAATGGACAGACATTATCCCTTGGAAAACATGACCTGACATTTGTATTCGCTCCGATGGTGCACTGGCCGGAAGTGATGGTAACTTACGACAGCACAGAGAAAGTTCTGTTCTCGGCAGATGGATTTGGTAAATTTGGAGCAAATGATGTGGAAGAAGACTGGGATGACGAGGCACGCCGTTACTATATCGGAATCGTTGGAAAATATGGCGTGCAGGTGCAGAATCTTTTAAAAGTGGCGGCAACACTGGATATTCAGACGATCTGTCCGCTGCACGGACCGGTTTTGACAGAGAATCTGGGACATTACATTGAGAAATATGATATCTGGTCTTCTTATGCGGTAGAAAAAGAAGGCGTGATGATCGCTTACACATCGGTATATGGAAATACAAAGAAGGCAGCAGAAGCCCTCGCAGAGAAATTAAAAGAAAAAGGATGTCAGGATGTGTATGTCTGTGATCTTGCACGCGCAGATATGGCAAGAGCAGTGGAAAATGCATTCAGCTATGGAAAACTGGTACTTGCCACAACAACATACAATGCAGATATCTTCCCATTTATGAAGACGTTCATTGAGCATCTGACAGCGCGCAACTACCAGAAGCGCACGATCGGATTCATTGAAAACGGAAGCTGGGCGCCGATGGCAGCCAGAGTGATGAAGGGAATGCTTGAGGGAAGCCAGGATATTACATGGCTGAAAAACTCTGTGAAGATCATGTCCTCACTGAGCGAAGAGAATCTGGAAGAGTTAGACCGGATGGCAGACGAGTTATGTCAGGAATACATTGCCCAGTCGGCTGATAAAGCAAATAAAAATGATCTGACAGCGTTATTCCGTCTTGGATACGGACTGTATGTTGTGACTTCAAGAGACGGTGACAAGGACAACGGACTGATCGTCAACACAGTTACACAGCTGACGGACAATCCGAACCGTGTGGCAGTCAATATCAATAAGGCGAACTATTCCCACGACATCATCAAGAAGACAGGTGTGATGAATGTCAACTGCCTTTCCGTGGAAGCGCCGTTTAAAGTATTTGAAAGATTTGGTTTCCAGAGCGGAAGAGAAGCAGACAAATTTGCAGGATGGAATACACTGCGCGCAGACAACGGCGTTGTCTTCCTTCCGAAATATATCAATGCCTTCCTCGCATTGAAAGTAGAACAGTATGTGGATCTTGACACACACGGAATGTTTATCTGTACCGTGACAGAGGCGCGTGTCATGAATGACAAAGAGACGATGACCTATACTTACTATCAGAAAAATGTAAAACCGAAACCGCAGACAGAAGGAAAGAAAGGATTCGTATGCGTTGTGTGCGGATACATCTACGAGGGAGATGAACTTCCGGATGACTATATCTGCCCGCTTTGCAAGCATGGAGTTGCGGATTTTGAACCGATTTAGAGAGCAGGATTTTGATTTCCGGCAAAAAAGACAAGAGAAAAACGATAAAAAGGCTCCTGTGGTGGAAAGAATGTTCCATCGCAGGAGCCTTTTTCCATAGATGCAAGAGTTTTTTGGAAGCAGGTATGGGAACAAGCGATATGGGAATCATAAAAT
>JAPFCT010000069.1 GCA_026169575.1 Faecalimonas sp. | reverse complement strand
CTTCTCTTTTGCTTTTCCTGCCACAAGGTTGATCACAACATATGTGATCACTCCCATTGCAATTCCTTCTGAAATACTGTAGAAGAACGGCATCGCTGCAATACAGATAAAGCATGGAAGTCCCTCTGTAAAATCAGAGAAATCAATATTGATCACGTTGGTCAGCATATAGAATCCGACAACGATCAGCGCCGGTGCTGTCGCAAACGATGGAATTGCAAGAAAAATCGGCGAGAGCAGAAGTGATGCGCCAAACAAGATTGCCGTTGTCACTGCAGTCAGACCTGTACGTCCTCCCTCAGAAACACCGGAAGCGCTCTCCACAAACGTTGTCACCGTCGATGTTCCAAGAACTGCACCAGCTGTCGTTGCAACTGCATCTGCCATCAACGCTCCTTTGATCCTCGGGAGTTTTCCTTCCTGATCCAGCATATTTGCTTTTGTAGAAACACCGATCAGCGTTCCAAGCGTATCAAAAATATCAACAAACAAGAATGCAAACACAACAACGATAAACTGGCCGATATTGATCCCTGAAAAACTCAGTTTTCCAAAAATCGGCGCAAGGCTTGGCACACTGATCCCATTGCTGAAATCCGGAAGCAGGCTGAACATTCCAAGTTCTGCATTTGGAACATAAAGTCCGGTAAGCTGACAGAGAATCCCCAGAACCCATGTGATCAGAATTCCCCACAAAATATTTCCCTTTACATTCTTTACGACAAGAACTGCTGTGATGATCACACCGATCACTGCGAGAAGCACTGTAATTCCGACATCATTCATCGATGCCTTCACACCGTTTAACTCATTATAACCTTCGATAGAAAATAACTGTACTAAGGTAGATCCCCCGATCACAATCTTTGCATTCTGAAGACCGATAAACGCGATAAACAGACCAATTCCCACACTGACTGCGGATTTTAAATTCATCGGGATCGCATTGAAGATCGCCTCACGCACATTTGTCACAGACAATACGATAAACACCAGACCCTCAACAAAGACCGCTGCCAGTGCCACCTGCCAGGTATATCCCATACCAATGACAACAGTATATGCAAAATATGCATTCAGCCCCATTCCCGGAGCCAGCGCAAACGGATAGTTTGCAAAAACTGCCATCAGCATTGTTCCCAGACATGCTGCCAGCGCAGTCGCAGTAAACACTGCACCCTGATCCATCCCGGCTGCCGCCAGAATACTTGGATTGACTGCCAGAATGTATGCCATCGTCATAAATGTCGTGATCCCGGCAAGCACCTCTGTCTTCACAGTCGTGTTGTTCTCCTTAAGTTTAAACAACTTTTCTAACATCTCTCATTTCCTCCTTAAATGTACTTTAAAGACTGCTCTGAAAAATTCTCCCGTCTTTTCTTCTGTACGTTTCCTCTCATATGCAGATATCTTCTCAGATCCGCCATGACAAGACTGTACATAAGTGTAGCAAACTTCAGGAAGAAAGTAAATCTTTTACCTATCACATATTCTAATAACTATTCATAAGCAATCCAGATCTCCTACTCTGTAATCTGAATATCACGCCCAAAATCCAGTGTCACCGTGGTCCCTTCCCCCACTTCAGACTCAATTTCAATCAGATGCCCCAGCTTCTGCATGATCGTTCTGCAAAGATACAGACCGATCCCGGTAGACTTTCTGTCCCATCTCCCATTGTATCCGGTAAATCCTCTCTCCATCACTCTCGGAAGATCCTCACTGCTTATTCCGATCCCGGTATCCTTTATAACAATCGTGTCGCCCGTGACCGCAACCCGGATTTTTCCTTCCTTTGTATATTTTAATGCATTTGATAAAATCTGTTCCACAATAAATACTGCCCACCGCTCATCTGTCAGCACTTCCATCCCGGACGGACAAAATTCCAGTTCAATCTTCTTCAGAATAAACAGCGAGGAATATTTTCTGATCGCCTTTCTCGCGATCTCATCTAAAGGACAGTGCCTTAGGACAAGATCTGAATTCAGATTGCCCACGCGCAGATAGGACAGCACCATTTCGACATACTGCTCTGTCTTAAAAAGTTCCGCCTCCATCGCCCTCCGGTCCATCTGCTCTGACTGATTCAAAAGTTTCATCGCCGCGATCGGTGTCTTGATCTGGTGCGCCCAGAGCGTGTAATAATCAACCATCTCCTGATAACTGATGGATGCCTCGGATTCCAGTTCCCGCATTCGCCCTTCCATATCAAGTAAAAGTTCCTGATACTGCTCCTCAATCGGGTCATCCGACTTTGGAAGGCGATCAAATTCCAGCTGTTTCTGCGCGGAAATCTCATCCAGCCTTTTCTTTCGGCGCACAAACCCCGCAAAATCAAATATTCCGATAAAAAGCAGAAAAACCACAGCCAGAAATGTTGCATACTGCACCGTTTCCACCGGAACCGACGACAAGAAAAATACAATCATAAAAATCATCGCCACAGTAAGAAACATCCCGATCACTTTTCTACATTTTTTCAGATATGCACCTAATAATCTAATCATTCGATCATATACCCAATTCCTTTCTTTGTCCTGATAAAGTCCCGAACGCCGAGGTCCTCCAGCTTTTTGCGGAGCCGTGTCATATTCACTGTCAGTGTATTGTCATCAATAAATTCATCACTCTCCCAGAGCCGTTTCATGATCGCTTCCCGCTCCACGATCGTCCCTGCACGCTCCATCAAGATCTGAAGAATTTTGTAATCATTTTTTGTCAGCTCCAGCCTCCGATCCTGAAACGTCACACTTGCATCTCCAAGATTCAGCAAAACACCTTTATACTCCATGACATTGACACTTCCCTGAAAGGCATAGGCACGCCTCAGAAGCGCCTGTATTTTCGCTGTGATCACATTCAGGTCAAACGGCTTCTCCACAAAATCATCTCCGCCCATCTGGATTGCCATAACAATATTCATATTGTCCGACATCGATGATAAAAACAAAATCGGCACACTTGATGTCTTCCTGATTTCTGTACACCAGTAAAATCCATTGTAAAAAGGAAGCCCGATATCCATGATCACGAGATGCGGCGCGTATGTTTCAAAGCATTTCGTCACCTGCTTAAAATCATCCGCACAGCAGACCTGATATCCCCACTTCTCCAAATGTTCCGCTAACAGTCTCGCAATCGTCTCATCATCTTCCACGATCAATATTTTATACATCGGCTGCTGCTCCTTTCTCTGTTAGTTTTCCTGTTCTTCGTCCTGCTTCTCTTCTTCATATTTCTGATTCATCCAGGCAACCGCCTCCGCAAGTCCTTCCTTATCAAAAGAAAACTGTGCACAATGCTTCTCTTCCTCCAAAACTTTCTCCCAGCAGACATCCCTCCACCAGCAGGTTGCCCGAAGTTTCTCCCCTTCATCGGACGCTGCCTTTTCCAGGCGGTATCGCATCTGCCGGAAACTGCCGCTAAATGCTGACTTTTTTAAAAACGGAATACTTACGATCCCATATAAATCGATCATACTGTTCTCCTTCTTTCTGCAAATATATGATAATATTTTCCCCTGCCCTTCGCAGATCTGTTTTTGCATCCTTCCACTTTCACTCTGTCCCAAATACAGCTGCTTTTTCTCCTCTACTCATATCTCCAGTACAACGTGATCTTTCTAAGCTGCTCCTCTTCCTGATAAGAATACTGCACTTCCGAAAGCCCGTACAGCGTCCCAAGATACTGCACCACCTCCGGCAGGATCACTTCCTGGATCCGTCTCTCCGCCTGCAAAAACGCTTCTGCTGTCCCAAATTTCAGAACAGACTTCGTCTCCTGCTGCTCAACATCTTCCCGAAGCACCTCCCAGATCTGCTCTTCGTCATAACTTTCATAAAACTTCCCGTTCTTCCGATAATATTCCTGATCATAGGCATCACATACCGGCAGTACGATTCCACTGTCTGGTGTATGTGTCAGAAACAGTTCCTCCTGGGGACAACAGAGATAGTCATAGACTATATGCTCCATCCGCTCCCCCTCTCCACTCCAGACCGGGTCTCCCCAGGTTGGATCGACAAAGGAGTAGGCTCCGTCACACTTTACAAGATTCCACGCGTGATCCTGCACCTTTCCGCTGCCCGGATCTTTCGCAGTTCCCGTCACATAACTGGCAAAAATTCCTGCCCGCTCTGCCAGATACTGCATGGTCCGTGCATACCCTGCGCAGACCGACTTCCCATCCAGCAGAACACTGCAGATATTCTGATCATCTTTCCCGCCTTCCTGGTACTCTGTACGCTGCACGATCTGTTCGTAAATATACTTCAGTTTGTCATATTCTGATCCATTCTCCGGCAGACCGGCAAGCCATAAATCTGCCTCTTTCTGAATTGCTTCCTGCCTGCGCCGGCTCTCCTCACTGTCATACAGATACGCAGGAATTACCTTAATCTTTCCAAGAAGCGGATAACTTGTCATCTGAAGAGTTCCCGAACACCAGAACAGCTCCGGATGATCATTCAGAAGAAACTGATACACGCTTCCAACTGTTTCCGGTTCCACGCCTTTTACTTCTATCGACTCACAGTGGGAAGAAACACAATTTAAAAGACTTTTGTAGATCTTTTGTTCCTCCTCAGAAAGCTGCTGAAAATAAAACTCTGACAGCGTTCTCTTCTGAGTTTCCCTCTCCCCGGATTCCCCGAAATCCGCTTGTTCCTGCATATCAGCCTTTTTCCTCTGATCCCTTTTATTTTCTAAAAGCAGAAGACTTCCTGCTATCAGAATACTTACCGCAACCAAAAGCAGAATCAATGGCCATCTTCCTACCCTTTTCCTGCGCATCCTCCTGCGTTTTCTGCTCATCTCACACTCTCCTTTTCCATCCGCTGTCCCAATGCACTCCATACCTGTTTCTGCATATAGTAACAGTAATCCTAAGCACACGAGGTCGTATTATGAAACCAATGCATGCTATGCAGGCAGATGCTCCGGACAAAGGAAAACTGAAAATTCAGATCACGTCTGAAATCACTTCTTTTCCCATCGCTGATGCCTCCATCTCTATCTCTTATACCGGTGTCCCTGAACAGACGTTAGAGCAGGTCATCACAGACTCATCCGGGCAGACAGAAACACTGGAACTTTCTGCTCCGCCGCTGGAATACAGTTTAAATCCAACGATTGAGTCACAGCCTTACTCCGAGTACACGCTCTCTGTTACCGCGCCCGGATTTGAACCTGTAAATATTGCCGGCACTGAAATTCTGCCAGATGTAACGGCAATCCAAAATATTACCATGCGCCCGGTCACCGACACTCCGCAGCAGGAAACATTTGTGATCCCTGCCCACACACTTTATGGAACTTATCCTCCTAAAATCGCCGAAGACGAGATCAAACCGACAAACGAAACCGGCGAGATTGTTCTGAGCCGTGTTGTTGTCCCGGAATTTATCGTCGTACATGACGGTTCCCCTCGCGACTCCACCGCCGAAAATTACTATGTCAAATACAAAGATTATATCAAAAATGTCGCTTCCAGTGAAATTTATGCGACGTGGCCGGAAGATACAATCCGGGCAAATGTACTGGCGATCATGTCGTTTACCTTGAATCGTGTATACACCGAATGGTACCGCAACAAAGGCTATAATTTTACGATCACATCTTCCACCGCATTTGACCATAAGTGGATTCCAGAGCGAAATATCTATGATACGATTTCCGTTATCGTAGATGAACTCTTTGCTGATTATCTTTCAAGACCCAACGTACGACAGCCAATCCTGACACAGTATTGTGACGGACGGCAGGTGAGCTGTCCAAACTGGATGACTCAGTGGGGTTCAAAATCTCTCGGTGATCAGGGTTACTCCCCCATCGAGATACTCCGCTACTATTACGGTGACAACATGTATATCAACACTGCCCAGGAGATTTCCGGCATCCCTTCTTCATGGCCGGGATATCTTCTTGAAAATGGTGCATCCGGCGATAAGGTACGTCAGATGCAGGAAGAGTTAAATGTCATTGCCGGCGCCTATCCTGCAATCCCAAAAATCACAGCTGACGGAATCTATGGACCTGCCACTTCCGCGGCAGTACGGAAATTCCAGTCTGTTTTTGGGCTGCCAGAAACCGGGACCGTGGATTACCGCACCTGGTACAAAATCTCCGAGATCTATGTCGGTGTTTCCCGGATCGCAGAACTTGTATAATCTGCATTAATTCTGCTCTGCCGCAGATATCCGCCCGCCACGCAGCCTGACACCTTGTCCCATCCCCGGCTCATTTCCATCCAGAACGTATTTTTTCAGTGCTCTCTGAAGTGAAGTACGCTCCGGGTAAGTTTCTTTCTGGTCGCTGATTTCTCCGAACACTCTTTGTTCTGCCTGACGGAATGGATATATCACCCCATAATTTTCAAACAGATCCATGAATTTTATCAAGTTGGAATCTTTTTCCAACAGTCCTCTTAGTTTCGGGGAGATCAGCCAGGATTCGCAGACAAATGCCGCAAAGCTTTTCCCGAAAAACGCTTCTGCCTGCAAAAAGGAATCCAGACATTTGTCTGTCTCCAGCCTTCCATCT